>NZ_JAKSYA010000149.1:0-331 GCF_022829485.1 Methylobacterium sp. J-059 | reverse complement strand
TCAACGACCCGGACCATCTCGTGAAACGCGCCCTCTCCTCCCCCCTGAAGCGGGTCGGGAGAGGGAAGCGACGATGCCTGAAAGGGCGCTCCCCTCTCCCGACCCTCGCCGACGCGAGGCCCACCCTCCCCCGCACCCAAGCCAGTTCTGCCCGACTTGGGCACGCAAGGTCCGGACCCCGGGCAAGCCCGAGACCCTTCGGGGGGAGGGAGAAGGCCCAGGTCGGTATAAACTGGGGGGCCCGCGCCTGCCCCGATCCCCCGGCCCATGTCGAGCCGCCGGGCTGCCGCTCCCCCGGCGGCCCGACGGGCGGCGGCGGTCTCAGGATCGA
>NZ_JAKSYA010000148.1:0-11490 GCF_022829485.1 Methylobacterium sp. J-059 | reverse complement strand
CACCCTCCCCCGCTTAAGGGGGGAGCGAAGACCCGCGGGCGGTTGAACCGGATGCGTGCGTCCGGCCGGCGCTCGGCCGCTCAGCCCGCGTTGGCCTTCGGCGTCAGCTTCAGGATCCGTCCGTCCGGGCCGTCGGTGACGGCGTAGACCGCGCCGTCGGGGCCGACGCGCACGTCGCGGATGCGGGCGTCGAGGGGAACGCGCTCCTCGGTGACGACCTTGTCGCCGTCGCGCTTCAGCACCACGATCCCCTCGCTGACGAGGCCGCCGACGAGGAAGTCGTCCGTCCAGGCGGGAAACAGCGTGCCGGTGTAGAGCGCCATGCCCGACGGCCCGATCACCGGATCCCAGTAATAGACCGGCTGCACCGTGCCGGCGGCCTGGGTCACGCCCTCGCCGAGGGGCTCGCCGGAATACTCGATGCCGTAGGTCGCGACCGGCCAGCCGTAGTTGAGGCCGGGCCGCGGACGGTTGAGCTCGTCGCCGCCGCGGGGCCCGTGCTCCACGGTCCAGAGCCGGCCCTGGCCGTCGAGCGCCGCCGCCTGGACGTTGCGGTGGCCGTAGGACCAGATCTCGGGCTTGCCCTTGTCGCTGCCGTAGAACGGGTTGTCCTTGGGGGCCTGGCCGTCGGCGTCGATGCGGAACACCTTGCCGAGGCCGCTGGCGAGGTCCTGGGCCTGGACGCGCGTCGCCTTGTCGGAGCGCTCGCCCACGGTGACGAACAGCTTGCCGTCGGCGGCGAAGACCAGGCGCGAGCCGAAATGCTTGTCGCCGTCGTAGGTCGGCATCTGCCGGAAGACGACCTTCACGTCGTCGAGCTTCGCCCCGCCCTTGCCGTCCTGGACGAGCTTGGCCTTCGCCACGGTGGTGCCGTTGCCCTTGTCGCGGGGCTCGCTGTAGCTGAAGAACACCAGCCCGTCGGTGGCGAAGCCGGGGCTCAGGGCGATGTCGAGCAGGCCGCCCTGGCCGCGCGCGTCGACCTTCGGCACGCCGGCGATCGCCGGGCCGACGGTGCCGTCCTTGGACACGATCCGGATCTTTCCGGCCTTCTCGGTGACGATCATCCGGCCGTCCGGCAGGAACTCCATCGCCCACGGGCTCGCGAGCCCCTTCGCGACCGTCGCGACCTCGACCTTCGTGGCGTCCGCCGGCTTCGGGGCGCGGGTCTGGTTCGGCAGCAGCGGCTTGTAGCCGGTGTTCGGCGGGGCGGTCTCGGCGGGGGTGTCGCCGGCGCTCTTCGCCGCGGGTGCGCTGAAGGCGTCGCCCTCGATGCGGGACGGCCGCTGGGCGGCGCTGTCCTCGGCGAAGGCACCCGGTGCCAGCGCGACCGCCGCCACGGTGGCGAGCGCGAGGGATCGGAAGCGCGGCACCTGCAAAAATCCTGTCACCGTCAAGAATCCTCCTGGATCGGGTCGGCCGCACGCGCGGCATCGGTCTGGCGTGCTCGGTCACATGGGGCGGGGGCGCCGCCAAAGCGAGCGCGGGACGGCCGGAGCCGCCGCGTCCGCTGCGCTGCGGACCGAATCGCCATGAACCGGGTGGGCAGCCGGCATGCGGTCCGGTCGACCGCCTTGACCGCAGCACGGCGGGTCGCCAATTCTTCCTTCACCGATCGGCGGGCGGCCTGCTGCAGGCGCTCGCGCGGTCCTTGAGAAGGGTATTTTCCGATGGCGACGGTGAAAGTGACCGACGCGAGCTTCGAGCAGGACGTCCTCAAGTCCGTCGAGCCCGTGGTCGTGGATTTCTGGGCGGAGTGGTGCGGTCCCTGCCGGCAGATCGGTCCGGCGCTCGAGGAGATCGCGTCCGACATGCAGGGCCGCGTAAAGATCGCGAAGGTGAACGTGGACGAGAATCCCGGCATCGCCTCGCAGTACGGCATCCGCTCGATCCCGACGCTGCTGCTGTTCAAGAACGGCGAGCGGGTCGACCAGAAGGTCGGCGCGGCGCCGAAGGGTGACCTGTCCCGCTGGATCAGCGCGCAGACCGCCAGCGCCTGACGCGGCGACCGATCAGGACGAGCCCGCCTCCTCACGGAGGCGGGCTTTTTCGTGCGCGTCGGTTTTTTCGGCGCGTCGGACGGTGCGCGCAAAAAGAAAGCCCGGCCGTGAGGCCGGGCTTTCTCGCGTTTCGAAACCCAATTCGAATGATCGGAGCCGACCCCGGGCTCTGAGCGGCCCGTGGGTCGGAGGTCGGATCCTAGTACGAGCCGAACTTGTAGTTCAGGCCGGCGCGGACGACGGCGAACTCGGTGTCGTTGCGGCGGGCGACGTAGCCCGGAGCGAAGAACACGGCGCCGGCGGCGTTGGTGGCGTAAGCGCCGTTCAGACGGTTGTTCTGATCGAGGTTCACGTAGAGGGCTTCGACCTTCACCGTCACGGCCGACGAGCGGAAGAAGTTCAGGAACGAGTCCGTCGGGAGGGCGTACTCGACGCCGCCGCCGGCGGTCCAGCCGGTCCGGAAATCGTCACGGCTGCTGTTCGGCAGGCCGAACTCGCGGCCACCGCCGGCGCCGTAGGCAAAGCCGCCGGTGCCGTAGAACAGAGCCTTGTCGACCGCGTAACCGATGCGGCCGCGCACGGTGCCGAAGAAGTCGAGGCTGGAGATGCCGTTCGGGCTGAACGCCTGGACGCCGGGCGCGAGGGCGAACCCGGGGGTGACGACGTAGCGGTTCCGGTTGCGGCCGAAGTCGACGTACTGGGCGTCCGCCTCGATACCGATCACGACGCCGGAGCCCGGGGTGAACTGGTAGTTGTAGCCGACCTGGCCACCGCCGGTGAACCCGTCGGTGGAGTTCGAGCCGCCGAAGGCGATCTGGGTCGGGACGGCGGCCGCGACGGCGGTGCCCGGAGCCACGTTCACGACGGTCGCGCCGGAGCGGTCGTTCGCGTCGAAGCCGTAGCCGGCGTTGATACCGAAGTAGAAACCGGTCCAGGTGAAGACCGGCACCGGCGTGAACACCGGCGGAGGCGCGCGGCGCGGCAGGTCGGCGGCCGAAGCGGCGGCGGTGAGCGCCGTGAAGGCGGCCAATGACGTCAGAAGCGTTTTCATGTTTTTTTGATCCCCAGCGTGTTGCCCGATCGATGCTGAGGATAAGTGATTTCCCACGGCCAAGATGTAACATCCGGGCCACAGCTGCCTGGTGTCTGCATTGTTGCGCCCATCGCGTGTGCTGTGCAGCAAAATAAGTCTGAGGTTTACCGCAGATCAACGCAAGGTCAGGTCGGCGGCGTGCCGTTGGCGGTCAGGACGGCGCCGACGAGGTAGAGCGAGCCGCAGATCAGGATCCGCGGCGGCTGCTCGAAGGCGATGTCGGCGACCATGGTCAGCGCCGCCTCGATGCTCGGCGCGATGCGGGCGCTGAGGCCGACCTGGGTCGCGATCTCCTCGACCTCCTCGGCGGGCCGCGCCGCCATCGATCCGGCGATCGGCACCGCGATCAGCGCGCGCGCCAGCCCGACGAAGTGGCGCAGGAAGCCCTCCGCGTCCTTGGTGCCGAGCAGGCCGACGATCAGGACCAGCGGCACGTCGCTGCGCTCGCCGAGGTCGGCCAGCGCCGTCGCGAGGATGCGTCCGCCGTCGATGTTGTGGCCGCCGTCGAGCCAGAGCTCGGAGCCGGGCGGCACCAGGGCCGCCAGCCGTCCGCGGGCGAGGCGCTGCATCCGGCCCGGCCAGTCGACGTTGCGCAGGCCGGCTTCCACCGCGCCGACGCCGATATCGCCGAAGCCCGCCGCCCGCAAAGCTGCGATGGCGGTGCCGGCATTGGTGAACTGGTGGCGGCCGACGAGCTTGGGGCGCGGCAGATCGAACAGGTCCGTCTCGTCCTGGTAGACGAGGCGGCCGCTGTCCTCATGGACCGAGAAATCCTGGTTGCCGACCCAGACCGGCGTGGCGCCGACCGCCGCGGCGCGGCGGCACAGCACCGCGTCCGCCTCGGCGTAGTCCTGGGCCGCGATCACCGCCGGGCAGCCGCGCTTGAAGATACCGGCCTTCTCGATCGCCACCAGCTCGACGGTGTCGCCGAGATACTCGGCGTGGTCGCGCCCGATCGGCGTGACGACCGCCGCCGCGACCGTGTCGATCACGTTGGTCGCGTCCACGCGGCCGCCCAAGCCCACCTCGAGCAGCAAGACGTCGGCCGGCGCCTCGGAGAACAACAGCAGCGCCGCCGCAGTGGTGATCTCGAACACCGTGATCGGGTCGCCCGCGTTGGCGGCCTCGCAGCGCGCGAAGGCCTCGGCGAGCCGGTCCTCCGGGACGTAGTGGCCGCCGCCGATGCCGCCGAGCCGGATGCGCTCGTGGAAGCGCACGAGGTGGGGCGAGGTGTAGACGTGCGCGGCCAGGCCCCCGGCCTCCAGGATCGCCCGCATGAACGCGATGGTCGAGCCCTTGCCGTTGGTGCCGCCGACGTGGATCACCGGCGGCAGCCGGCGCTCGGGGTGGTTCAGGCGCGCGAGCAGGCTCTGGATCCGGCCGAGCGACAGGTCGATCGTGCGCGGGTGCAGGGCCAGGAATCGCGCCATGAGCGCATCGGAGGAATCCATGGGCGTGCGGCGCGTCAGGCGGGTTCGAGGATCGGTGCGGATGCGGCCGGCGCCGGCGCGGCGGGCGGGCTTACGTTCATCAGCAGGCCGCAGATCCGCACGATGGTGTCCTTCAGCGCGTGGCGGTGGACGACCTGATCGAGCATGCCGTGCTCGAGCAGGTACTCGGCGCGCTGGAAGCCATCGGGCAGCTTCTCCCGGATCGTCTGCTCGATGACGCGCGGGCCGGCGAAGCAGATCAGGGCGCCGGGCTCGGCCAGGTGCACGTCGCCGAGCATCGCGTAGGAGGCGGTGACGCCGCCGGTCGTCGGGTTGGTCAGCACGACGACGTAGGGAAGCCTTGCCGCGCGCAGGCGCCGGATCGCCACGGTGGTCCGCGGCATCTGCATCAGCGAGAGGATGCCCTCCTGCATCCGCGCGCCGCCCGAGGCCGCGAACATCACGTAGGGCGTGCGCTTCTCCAGCGCCGTCTCCGCGCCGCGGATGAAGGCCTCGCCCGCCGCCATCCCGAGCGAGCCGCCCATGAACGCGAAGTCCTGGACCGCCAGCGTCATCGGCTGGCCGCCGACCCGGCCGAACCCGACCTTGAACGCATCCTGCATCCCGGTCTTGGTGCGCGCCTCCTTGAGGCGGTCGGCGTAGCGCTTCTCGTCGCGGAACTTGAGCGGGTCGACGGCGACCTCCGGCAGCGGCACGTCGATCCAGGTGCCCTCGTCGAACATCATCTTGAGCCGCGCGCTCGCGCTCATCTTGAGATGGTGCTCGGAGCCGGGGATGACCCAGTGGTTCCCCTCGACTTCCTTGTGGAACACCATCTGCCCGGTATCCGGGCATTTCACCCAGAGGTTCTCGGGCGTCTCGCGCTTGAACAGGGTCTTGATCTTGGGGCGCACGACCTCCGAGATCCAGTTCATCGGTTCGACCATCATGAAGCGCCCGTCCGGTTCGATCGGGCCGACATCGTCGATCGGCCCCGCGTAGCTCAGGCTTGCATATCGGGGCCGGTGCCCCGGTCGGCCAGTGCCGTCGGCGTCAGGCCGCGCGGGCCGAGGCCGAGCGCACCCCGGCGGCGAGCTCGCGCACCAGCGTCGAGACCGCCTCGACGCTGCCGCCGGTGGCCTGGCCCGCGCCGTCGAGCGTCCGATGCAGCGCGTCGACGAGCGCCGAGCCGACGACGACGCCGTCGGCGCCCTTGGCGATGGCCGCGGCATGCGCCCCGGTCCTCACGCCGAAGCCGACCACCACCGGCAAGGCCGTGTGGCGGCGGATGCGCCCGACCGCGGTGCCGACCGCGGCGAAATCCGGCGTCGCCGTCCCGGTGATGCCGTTGATCGACACGTAGTAGACGAAGCCCGCGGTGTTCGCGAGCACGGCCGGCAGGCGGCGCTCGTCGGTGGTCGGCGTCGCCAGCCGGATGAAGGCGAGGCCCTTGGCCAAAGCCGGCAGGCAGAGCTCGTCGTCCTCCTCCGGCGGCAGGTCGACCACGATCAGCCCGTCGATGCCGGCCGCCGACGCGTCGTCGAGGAAGCGCGCGACGCCGTAGGTGTGGATCGGGTTGAAGTATCCCATCAGGATCACCGGCGTCTCGGCGTTGCCGGCGCGGAACCGGCGCACGAGGTCGAGCGTCTTCGCCACGCCCTGGCCGGCCTTGAGCGCCCGCAGGCCCGCGGCCTGGATCGCCGGGCCGTCGGCCATCGGGTCGGTGAAGGGAAGGCCGAACTCGACGATGTCGGCGCCCGACGCCGGCAGCGCCTCCAGCACCTTCAGCGAGGTCTCGGGATCGGGATCGCCCGCCATCACGTAGGTCACGAGGGCGGCGCGGCCTTCCGCGCGGCAGCGGGCGAAGGTGGCGTCGATGCGGGCGGCCATGGTGCCTGTCCGTTCCTGGTGTCGAAGAAGGAGATCGCGAAGGGATCGAGGAGCGATCGAGGGTTGGCGGACGGGATCGCCCGAGGGATTGGTGCCGCGCCTACACCATCGGCGGCGGCCCGTGAAGCGGAGGCGGTTTGGCGGCCCGTCCTCGCGTGCGCGAGGCGGCCGGGTGCGCATGCCTCGAAAGCGGGCATGGACGTTCGCGCGCCAGCCGCCTATTGTGCAGGCAGGCGGGAATACTTTGCACGCTATTGTGGCAGATCAAGAAAAACCCTAGGTCTCGAATCACGGTCGCCAAAGATCGACAAACGAATCCGAGGACACGCCATGACCAATCCTTCCGAGATCAAGAACCGCTTCCACGCCAGCCTCGAGGCCTCCGAGGCCCGCGAGAACGGCTTCCGCAGCCGTCTGCTCGCCGAGGGCGCGCGCGCGCTCCAGCCGGTGCTCGGCGTCCTGACCCTGATGTCCGAGGTGCTCGACGAGCGCGACAACGTGCACGGCAGCATCACCGGCCTGGATTGCGCGATCGACAGGGAAGACTTCGTCACGCTGCGCGCGGTCCTCAGCGGCACCTCGCAGCCCGAGCAGCGGATCGTGATCAAGTACGGCCCCGAGCTCGGCGGCCGCAACCTGATCTCGGTTTCCGGCATCGGCCAGACCTACGCCGAGAAGCTCGTCGCCAAGACCCATTGCGCCGCGAGCCTCGGCCGCTCGGTCGGCAGCGACCTGCAGCTCGACGTCGCCCGCGCCGAGGACCTCGCCGAGGTCGTGCGCGAGATGGTCGAGGCCTACTTCGTCGGCCAGGCCCAGGTGCCGGTGCAGCACCATGCCGGCGCCATCGAGGGCCACGCCCGCTACGCCGTGCAGTGATCCCGCGCCGCAAGGCCCGCCCGACCTCCGCTCCGGCGACGGTTCCCCCGTCGCCGGAGCGTCGGCGCGTCCTATCTGCGTGACGACGCAGCGTGTCCCGGCCCCTGCCGGACCCGCGACCCACTCACGCATCGCCCCGGTTCTCAGGGCGCACGGGACGCTCCGCATGGCTTCCATGACCACCCCCGTCTGGTTCATCACCGGCTGCTCCACCGGCTTCGGCCGCGACCTCGCCCGCGCCGTGCTCGCCCGCGGCTGGCGCGCGGTGGTGACGGCCCGCGACCTCGGCCGCGTCGCCGACCTCGCCGAATCGTCCGGCGACCGCGCCCTCGCGCTCGCCCTCGACGTCACCGACCAGGGCCAGGTCGACGCCGCGGTCGCAGCCGCCCACGCGGCGTTCGGCCAGGTCGACGTGCTCGTGAACAATGCCGGCTACGGCTACCAGGCCTCGGTGGAGGAGGGGGTCGAGGCCGAGATCCGCGCGCAGTTCGACGCCAACGTGTTCGGCCTGTTCGCGCTGACCCGCGCGGTGCTGCCCGGGATGCGGGCGCGGCGCAGCGGCCGCATCCTCAACATCACCTCGGTGGCCGGCTTCATCGGGTTTCCCGCGTCCGGCTACTATTCGGCGAGCAAGCACGCGGTCGAGGGCTGGTCGGACGCGCTCGCCGCCGAGACCGCGCCGCTCGGCATCAAGGTGACCTGCATCGAGCCGGGCCCGTTCCGCACAGACTGGGCCGGGCGCTCGCTGAAGCAGACGCCGAGCGCGATCGCCGATTACGCCGAGACCGCCGGCGCCCGCCTCACGGCGACGTCCGAGAAGAGCGGCACCCAGGCCGGCGATCCGGCCCGCGCCGCGGAGGCGATGATCCATGTCGCCGAGATCGAAGATCCGCCGCGCCACCTCGTCCTCGGCGCCTGGGGCTACGATGCGGTGACCGCGAAGCTGAAGGCGCGGCTCGCCGAGATCGAGGCCTGGCGCGAGACCAGCCTCGGGGCGGATTTCCCGGGGGGCTGACGCGGTCTCGCGTCCATTGGCGCAACCTCCGGTTAAGCGCCCTTGCAAACCCATCGTTCAGCCTCTGCTGCGATGGTCGCTCCGCCCGGACGCGTCACGCCGGGGGAGATCCGCATGGACCCCAGGGACCTCGTCGTCGCGCTCGCGCTCCTCGTCGCCATCGCCAGCCTCGCCTTCGCCTGGGCGCGGCGCGGGCGGGCGGGCGCCCTGGACGACGCCGAAGACCTCCACGACCGGATCTGGCAGGTCTCCGAGAGCGAGGACCGCTACCGCGCCCTGGTCGAGGCCACGACCGACGTGATCGTCCAGCGCGACGCGGCCGGCCGCATCACCTTCGCCAACGAAGGCTACGCCGCGCTGTTCGACCGGACGCCGCTCGCGATGATCGGCGCGACCCTCGATCTCCAGGTGCTCGAGACCGCCGGCGCCGAGACCGGCCCGGACGGCGTGCGCCGGAGCGAGGCGCGGGTGATGCCGGCCGACGGCGTGCCGCGCTGGTTCGCCTTCGTCGAGGTGCCCGTCGCCCGCGGATCCGAGCCGATCCAGTGGCTGCGGGCCGGCCGCGACGTCACCGGCCGGGTCGAATCGGCCCGCGCCCTCGACGTGGCGCTGTCGCGCGCCGAATCGGCTAGCGTCGCCAAATCGCGCTTCCTCGCCACCGTCAGCCACGAGTTCCGCACGCCGCTCAACGGCATCCTCGGCATGGCCGACCTCGTCCTCGACACGAGCCTCGACGGCGAGCAGCGCACCTACGTCCAGGCGGTGCGCACCAGCGGGCAGGCGCTGCTGGCGCTGATCGACGGCATCCTCGACTTCTCCCGCATCGAGGCCGGCCGCATCGACCTCGCCGCCGAGCCGTTCGATGTCTCCGCCACCGCCGAGGCGGTGGTCGAGCTGCTGGCGCCGCGCGCCCAGGACAAGGGCATCGAGATCGCCCTCGACGTCGCCGACGGCGTGCCGGGCCTGGTGATCGGCGACGGCGACCGGGTGCGGCAGATCCTGGTCAATCTCGTCGGCAACGCGGTGAAGTTTACGCAGGGCGGCGGCGTCGGCGTCAGCGTGGCGCAGGCCGACGGCGCGATCGTGCTCGCGGTCGCCGATACCGGGCCGGGCATCGCCGACGACCGGGTCGGATCGCTGTTCGAGGAGTTCGAGCAGGGCGACGGCAGCGCCAGCCGCAGCCACGAGGGCACCGGCCTTGGCCTCGCCATCACCCGCCGCCTCGTCCTGCGGATGGGCGGGCGGATCGAGGCGGAATCGAAGCTCGGGCGCGGCTCGACCTTCCGCGTCGTGCTGCCGCTGCCGGCGGCCGAGCATCAGCCCGCCGCCGTGCCGCGCCCGGTGCTCGCCGCGCGCAAGGTGCTGATCGTCGCCGATTCGCCGTTCCAGGCCCCGTTCCTCGCGCGCAACCTCGCCCGCACCGGCGCGTCCGCGGTGGTGATGCCGAACCTCAAGGACGGGCTCGATGCGCTCGCCGGCGTCGGCTTCGACGCGGTGATCGCCGACCGCGCGCTCGGCGACGACGCCGTGCGGCGCCTCGCCGACCAGGCCAAGGCCTGCGGCGTGCGCTGCAGCCTCGTCCTGCTCTCGCCGTTCGACCGGCGCGAATTCGGCGCGCCGAATGCGGCCGGGTTCGACACCTACCTGATCAAGCCGGTGCGCGCCCGCTCGCTGTTCGACCGCCTGCTCGCGCCCACCCCGCCGGCCGAGCCCGCGCCCGAAGCGGCCAACGCCGCGCCCGTGCGCGCGGGCACGGGCCTGCGCGTTCTGCTGGCCGAGGACAACCCGATCAACGCGCTCCTGGCGACCAAGGCCCTGGAGCGCCTCGGCGCCGAGGTGGTGCACGCGGCCGACGGTCTCGAGGCCCTGGCCCGCCTCGCGGAGGGCGGCACGTTCGACCTTGCCCTGATCGACATCCGCATGCCGAACTGCGACGGCCACGAGACCGCCCGCCGCATCCGCGCCGCCGAAGCCCGCGGCAAGGGCGGCCGGCTCCACCTGGTCGCGTTGACCGCCAACGCGGGCCGCGAGGACGAGAAGGCCGCGCGCCGGGCCGGCTTCGATGGGTTCCTGGCCAAGCCCCTCGACCTCAAGCTCCTGCCCGGCCTGCTCGAGCGGCGCGTCGCGCGGGCGGCTTGACGGACGCGTCCCCCCGCGCGAACACCGTCGCCATGCCTTCCGACACGCCCGCCGACCCGCACCCGACGTCCCGCGACCCCGGCGGCCTGGCCGCCTGGGGCATCGCCGCCCTCGTGGCGGCGACGGTGCTGCTCGGCGTTCTCCTGCCCAACCGCGCCCCCCACGGCCCGGCCTCGCCGGCCGACGACGCGACCTGCGCCGAATGGGGCGACGGCTGCCGCGTCTGCCGGCGGCTCGCCGACGGGCCGGCCTGCTCGCTGCCGGGCATCGCCTGCACGCCCGGCCCGCTTCAGTGCCTGCATCGCGTCGGCGGTTGAGGCCGGAGGTCGAGCCGCGGCCCGTCTTCCGCTTCGCCCCGAGCCCGAACGGCCGGCTGCATCTCGGCCACGCCTATTCCGCGCTGCTCAACGCCGCGCTCGCGTCCCGCACCGGCGGCCGCCTGCTGCTGCGGATCGAGGACATCGACCCGACCCGCTCGCGACCCGAGCTGATCGACGCGATCGGCGCCGACCTCGCCTGGCTCGGGCTCGTCTTCGACCCACCCGTCCGCCGCCAGTCGGAGCACATGCCGGACTATCGCGCCGCCCGCGACGGGCTGATCGCGCGGGGTCTGGCCTATCCCTGCTTCTGCACCCGCGGCGACATCCGTGCCGCCGCCGGCGGCAATGCCGCGCGCGACCCGGACGGCGCGCCGCTCTATCCCGGCACCTGCCGGGCGCTCGATCCTGAGACCGCCGCCGCCCGTCGCGCCGCCGGCGAGCCGCACGCCTGGCGGCTCGACATGGCCCGGGCGATCGGGCAGGCGCCGGGCCCCCATGTTTATACGAACCTGGCGCTTCTCCCTCCCCCCGACGGATCTCGAGCTTGCCCGGGATCCGCACCTTGCGTGCCCAAGTCGGGCAGAACTGACTTGGGTGCGGGGGAGGGTGGGCCTCGCGTCGGCGAGGGTCGGGAGAGGGGAGCGCCCTTTCAGGCATCGTCGCTTCCCTCTCCCGACCCGCTTCAGGGGGGAGGAGAGGGCGCGTTTCACGAGATGGTCCGGGTCGTTGA
>NZ_JAKSYA010000146.1:0-22021 GCF_022829485.1 Methylobacterium sp. J-059 | reverse complement strand
GCCTTCCGCATGCGAAACCGCGACCTCGTCTACGTCTCCAACGCCCCCTTCACCGAAGTCTCCAAGGTCGTCAGCGTCTTCTCCACCGTCGCAGGCCCCGTCGCATCCGCAGCCTCCGTCTACGCCTACTCACGGTAGGCGTTTTCCCCGCCCGACGCGGTGCCTCCGTCCGCGATGCGTCGCCGGCCGACTTGCCCGATCGCGGGTTTTCCCGGAAACAGGCGGCCGTCCGGGACGCGGCTCGGTGTTTGGTCCGCTGCCGTGCCGGAGGTGCGTCGATGCCGAGAAGGGGCCTGATGACGATCGGACGCGCTTCCCGGTTCGACCCGACCCTGGCCCAGTCCCGCATCCGCAGCCTCCGTGCCGGCCTCGCGCTGGCGGTGCTGAGCGTGTTTCCCGCCTGCGCCGACGTCGTGGTCGGCGTCGCGGTCCCGCGCTCGGGCGCCTACGTCTCGGTCGGCGAGCAGGTGCTGCGCGGCGTCGAGGCGGCAGCCCGCGACGCCAACGCGAAGGGCGGCCTCGACGGGCAGGCCATCCGCCTCGACGTGCAGGACGACGCCTGCGATTCCAACACCGCCACGGCGGTCGCCAACCACTTCGTGCGGTCCGACGTGGGCCTCGTCGTCGGGCACGTGTGCTCGAACGCCTCGCTTGCGGCCTCGGAGATCTACAGCCAGAACGGCGTCGCGATGATCACCGCGGCCTCGGTCTCGGCGAGGTTGACCGATCGCGGTCTGCCGACGATCTTCCGCGTCTGCGGCCGCGACGACGATCAGGCGCGCCTCTCGGCGATCGTGCTGGCCGAGCGCTTCCGCGACCGCAAGATCGCCTTGCTCCAGGATCTGACGCCGGCCGCGCGCGCGCTCGCCACGGCGACCAAGGACAACCTCAACCGCATCGGCATCAACGAGGCGCTGCTCTCCGCCTTCTCGCCGAGCGATGCCGACGACGCGGCCTTGGCCGACCGGCTGAAGGCGGCCGGCATCGAGGTCGCCTATTACGGCGGCGACGCCGCCGAGATGGGCCGGCTCGTGCGGATCTCGGCCGAGCGCGGCTTCCGGCCGCAATGGTTCGGCACCTCCGCGATCGCCACGCCGGATTTCGCCAAGATCGCCGGCGGGGCGAGCAACGGCGTGCTGATGACCTTCTACCTCGACCCGAGCCGCCAGCCGGCGGCGGCCGAGGTGGTGAAGGCGTTCAAGGCCGAGGGCGGCGACCCGACGGGCTCGACGATCTACGGCTATGCCGCGCTGCAGGCGCTGGTCGCGGCGGCCAACTTCGCCCACACGAAGGACCCCAGGCGCATCGCCGCGACGCTGCACGCCGAGCGCTTCGACCTCGTGCTCGGGACCGTCGGCTTCGACGGAAAGGGCGACGTCACCGCTCAGGGCTACGTGCTCTACGTCTGGAAGGACGGCGTCTTCACCCCCGCGCCGAAGTAGCCCGTCCGCTCAGGCGGCCTCGGCCGCGTCGACCTCGGGCCCGCGGCCGAGGCCGCGCAGCAATTCGGCGAGGTGCGGGCGCACGCCGAGCTGAAGCTTGTGCAGGCGCCGCACCGCCGCGTCGAGCGTGCCCCGGCGGTCGAGCATCGCGTCCGCGAAGCCGATCATCCGCGCGTTCGGCCAGGCCGGCTCGCGGATCGCGTGCAGGCGCCGGACCAGGACCTCGGCGTCGGTCTCCGGCTCGGCGTCGCTCATCAGGATCAGCAGCGCCGCGGTCGAGCGCGACAGGCCGTAATGGCAGTGGACGAGGAGATGCGCGGCAGGTCCCGCCTCGCGGTCGCGCCCGAAGGCCAGGATCGCGGCGACGTGCTCGGGCTCCGGCGGGACGAGCCCCTCGCCCGGTCCGAGGCTGTCGTGGAAGTGCAGGGTCGTGCGCCGATGGGGGCCGTAGGCGGCGAAGTCCGCCGGCTCCGGCGTGCCCGGATCCAGCAGCGACAGCACCCGGTCGACGCCGCGGTCGCCGTGGCGCGCGAGCTCTTCCAGTCCGCAGACGGTGTGGAGGGTGATGGAGGCGGGTGTCACGACGGCGGGGCCTAGCACGGCACGTCGACGGTTTCGAGACCCGCACCGGACGTGCTAGGGGCCGCGGGATCGCAGCCGATGCCGAGGGAGGTGCCATGACGACCGTGAAGCGACGTGCGCTTCTCACCGCTGGGCTCGGAGCCGCCCTCGCCTCCCCCGCTCTTGCTTCCCCAGCTCTTGCCGCCACCCCGGCCCAGGGCGGTCCCGAGGTCCGTTGGCGGCTCGCCTCGGCCTTCCCGAAGAACCTCGACATCCTGTTCGGCGCGTCGGAGACGCTCGCCCGCATCGTCGGCGAGGCGACCGACGGCCGCTTCGCGATCCAGGTGACGGGACCCGGCGAGCCGGTGCCGGCCGACGGGCTTCTCGATGCGGTCGCGGCCGGAACCGTCGAGATGGGGCACGGGCCGGCCACCGTCGCGGCCGGCAAGGATCCGACGCTCGCGCTCGCGACCGCGCTGCCCTTCGGCCTCAACGCCCGCGGCCAGAACGCGTGGTGGCTCGCCGGCGGCGCCAACGACCTGTTCGCCGACCTGCTCGCGAAGAACGGCCTGGCGAGCCTGCCGGGGGGCAACACCGGCGCCCAGATGGGCGGCTGGTTCCGGCGCGAGATCAAGACGGTCGCCGACCTCCAGGGCCTGAAGATCCGCATCGGCGGCCTCGGGGCGCAGGTCCTGGCCAAGCTCGGCGCCGTGCCGCAGGCGGTCCCGGGGCCGGAGATCGCGGCCGCGCTCGAGGCCAAGCGCCTCGACGCCGCCGAGTGGATCGGCCCCTACGACGACGAGCGCCTCGGCCTGCAGAAGGCCGCGCCGATCTACCATTATCCCGGATTCTGGGAGGGCGGCGCCATGCTGCACTTCTGGCTCAATGCCGAGACGTGGAAGGCGCTGCCCAAGCCCTACCGGGCAATCCTCCAGGCGGCCTCGGCCGAGGTCGCCGCGGACGTCCAGGCCAAGTACGACGCCCGCAACCCGGGTGCGCTCCGCCGGCTGGTGGCGACCGGGGCGCAGCTCCGCCCGTTCCCGCAGGACGTGATGGAGGCGGCGCTGAAGGCCGCCAACGACGTCTACGCCGAGATCGCGGGCAAGAACCCGGACTTCCGCCGCATCTACGAAGCGATGAAGACCTTCCGCAACGAGGAATATCTCTGGTTTCAGGTGGCGGAGTATACCTACGACAATTTCATGATCCGTGCGCGGGCGCGCGGATAAGCGCGGTGCCGCGGTTTCGGTTTTCGTGGCAAGATTGCGATCCTCGGAGGTTTGCCCGCGGCTGCAAGTCCCAAGCCGTCGCGGGATCGCGCCGAAACTGTCGCGGAACAGCGTTCGATGATGCCCGATGACGATCTCGTTCCCGAGACCTTCGACGACGTGCCGGAGCGCTCCGGGCGTTGCCTGATCGTCGGCGTCGGGGCCTCCGCCGGCGGGATCGAGGCGCTGGAGGGCTTCTTCCGCGGCATGCCGAGCCTACCGGGGCTCGGGATCGTCATCGTGACGCATCTGAGTCCGTGGCGCGAGAGCGTCCTCCACGAGATCGTCTCGCGGTTCACCGACCTTCCGGTCGAGGTGGCCGCCGACGGCCACGCGGTCGCGGAGAACCACGTCTACGTCCTGCCGGCCGATGCCGTCGTCGGCATCCGCAACGGGATCCTCGTCGTGCAGCGCCAGGGCGCCGACCAGCGCGAGCGGCACCCGGTCGACATCTTCCTCAGCGCGCTGGCGGCCGACCAGGGCGAGCATTCCGGCGGCGTCATCCTGTCGGGGGGCGATTCGGACGGGACGCTCGGCATCAAGGCGATCAAGGAGCATGGCGGCATTACGCTGGCCCAGGTCGCCAACGGCGACGGGCCGCAGCACCCGGAGATGCCCTCCAGCGCGATCGCGACCGGGTACGTCGATTTCGGCGTTCCCTCCCACGAGATGGGCGACAAGCTCGTCGCCTATCGCCGAAGCCTGTCGATGACCGATGCGATCCTGACCGGCGGCGGTCCCGACGAGGCCGGCCGGTCTCCCGACGCGCTGCGCGGCGAGATCTACGCGATCCTGCGCGCCCAGGTCGGGCACGAGTTCGGCGGCTACAAGACCAAGACCTTCCTGCGCCGGGTCCAGCGCCGGATGCAAATCCTCCAGGTCGAGGCCGTCGCCGCCTACGTCGAGCGGCTCCGCCGGGATCCGGCCGAGGTCTCGGCCCTGTTCCGCGACCTCCTGATCAACGTGACCACGTTCTTCCGCGACGCCGACGCCTTCGCCGTCCTGAGCGAGCGCGTCATCCCGAAGCTCTTCGAGGGCCGCGGCGCCGACCAGACCGTCCGGGTCTGGGTGCCGGGCTGCGCCACCGGCGAGGAGGTGTTCTCGCTCGCGATCCTGATGCTGGAGCACATGGAGACGCTGAGCGCGGTCTGCCGCGTGCAGATCTTCGCCACCGACATCGACGAGCACGCCCTCGGCGTCGCGCGGACCGGCCGCTATCCGGAGCAGCTGCTCGACGGCGTCTCGCCCGAGCGCCGCCGCCGCTTCTTCGTGCGGGACGGTGCGAGCTTCGTGCTGACCAAGCCGGTGCGCGACCTGTGCATCTTCTCGCCCCACAGCGTCATCCGCGACCCGCCGTTCTCGCGGCTCGACATGGTCTCGTGCCGGAACCTGCTGATCTATTTCGGGCTCAGCATCCAGAACCAGGTGCTGCCGACCTTCCACTACGCGCTGAAGCCCGGCGGCTTCCTCTTCCTCGGCATGTCGGAGAACCTGAGCCAGTTCGCCGACCTGTTCGCGCCGATCGACAAGAAGCACCGCATCTTCCGCAGCCGCGCCGACCACGCGACGGAGCCGCGCGTTCCGCTCGCCCTCAGCGGATTGCGCGCGATGTCCCAGATCGGAGATCTGCGGCCGCGTCAGTCGGGCAGCAGCAGCCTGGCGCTTCGCCATTCGGTCGAGGTGCAGGTTCTCGAGCGGTTCTCGCCGCCCCACGTCGCCGTCAACCGCCAGGGCGACGTGGTCTACTACTCGAACCGGACCGGCAAGTACCTCGAGGCGGCGCCGGGCCTTCCCACCCGCCAGCTCCTGACGATGGCGCGCAAGGGCCTCAGGCTCGAGCTCCGGGCGGCGTTCCGCGAGGCGGTCGACACCAACGCCCAGGCGGTGCGCGAGGGGCTCGTCGTGGAGGGCGACGACGGCCGCGTGCAGATCGTCACCGTGACCGTCGAGCCCCTGGTGGCGCAGCGCTCCGAGGAACCGCTGTTCCTGGTGCTGTTCAGCGACGAGGGGCCGTCGATCAGCCGCGAGGCGGCGCAGAAGCGCTCGGTCTCGGCCCAGGACGAGGTCGCGCTCCAGCTCGAGCGCGAGCTGCGCGAGACCCGCGAGCGCCTGCAATCGCTGATCGAGGAGTACGAGACCGCGCTGGAGGAGCTGAAATCCTCCAACGAGGAGCTGGTCTCGGTCAACGAGGAGCTGCAATCGACCAACGAGGAGCTGGAGGCCTCGAAGGAGGAGCTGCAATCGGTCAACGAGGAGCTCTACACGGTCAACGCCGAGCTGAACGGCAAGGTCGAGGCGCTGGACCGCGCCAACACCGACCTGCACAACCTCTTCGCCAGCACCGACATCGCGACGGTGTTCCTGGACGCGAAGCTGGTGATCCGCAGCTACACCCCGGCGGTGACGGAGATCTTCAACATCCTGCCGAGCGACCGCGGCCGCCCGATCACCGATTTCGCCGGCCGGCTGACGCTGCCGAACCTCGCCGAGGACGTCGCCGCGATCATGCGGGGCAGCGACACGATCGAGCGGCAGATCGACCGTGGCAAGGACGCCGCACGCTTCCTGGTGCGGCTCGCGCCCTACCGGAACGGCGAGAACCGGATCGAGGGCGTCGTCGTCAGCTTCATGGACGTCACCGTGCTCGCCCGCGCCGAGATGAGCCAGCGCGTCCTGGTCGCGGAGCTGCAGCACCGGACGCGCAACCTCCTGGCGGTGGTCCAGTCGATCGCCCGCCAGACCCTCGGGACCGGGCCGGCGGTCGAGGGCTATGCCGAGCGGCTGAAGGCGCTCGGCCGGGTGTAGGGCCTGTTCGGCCGCTCCGACAGCGGTGCGGTCGACCTCGCCGAGGTGGTGCGGCTCGAGCTGCATGCGCATGGCGGCGAGGAGAACGACCGGATCACCGTCTCGGGGCCGTCCGTCGCCCTCGACTTCGAGCACGTCCAGACCTTCGCCCTCGCGCTGCATGAGCTGGCCACCAACGCGGTCAAGCACGGTGCCCTGGCGCAGGCCGAGGCGCGCTTGGCGATCGGATGGACCTTGGGCGCGAGTCCCGCCGGCGGGCGGCTGCTCGTCCTCGACTGGATCGAGAGCGGCGTCGTCATGCCGGCCTCTCCGGAGCGCCGCGGCTTCGGGCGCGACCTGATCGAGAAGGCCCTGAGCTACAGCCTTCGCGCCCAGGCCCGATTCGAGCTCGGGACGGACGGTGTCCGTTGCCGCATCGAGATGCCCCTATGAGTTGTAGCGTCAAGAGGTTACACCTGTATCCGTCAGGCGGCGTGACCGGCGCGGCCTGCGCGGCGGCCAGGTTCGAGACGGCATGAACAATCCCTTCATTCGGAAGCTGGAGAACTTCACCCGCTTCTCCCTGGCGGATCGGAAGGCGCTCTCCGACGCGACCGCCCAGAACCTCCGCCGGCTCGGCGCGCGCGAGGACATCATCAACGAGGGCGACGAGCCGCGGGCCGTGAACCTCGTCCTGGAAGGCTGGGCCTGCCGCTACAAGCAGCTGCAGGACGGGCGCCGGCAGATCATCGCGTTCTTCCTGCCGGGCGACCTCTGCGACCCGCACATCTTCACCCTGCGCCGCATGGATCACGCCGTCGCCTCCCTGACGCCGGTGACGCTGGCCCGGATCACGCAGGAGACCATCGAGGGCATGACGGCGGCCTCGCCCCGCATCGCCGAGACGCTGTGGTGGGAGATGCTGCACAACGCCGCCGTTCAAAGGGAATGGACCGTCAGCCTCGGGCAGCGCTCGGCCGTCGAGCGCCTTGCCCACCTGCTCTGCGAATTGTATCTGCGCCTGCGCGCGGTCGGCCTCACCGAGGGGACGGCCTACGACCTGCCGGTGACACAGGCCGACCTTGCCGACACCCTCGGCCTGTCGAGCGTCCACGTGAACCGAACCCTCCAGGAGCTGCGCGGCGCGGGCCAGATCACCTGGAAGGGCCGACGCGTGACGATCCACGACCTGCCGGCGCTGATGGCGCTCGCCCTGTTCGACCCCGGATACCTCCACCTCGATCACGAGGGCGCGCATCTCGATGCGAACTGAGGACGGCCTCGCACCGGACGCCGAGACCTGCCAAGCTGCCCCGGAACGAAGCGACCGCTTCGCAGGGACCGGGGCCCGATGACCATCGACGGTCGGATCGCCGCGCTCGAGGCCGAGAACGCAGCCCTGCGTCGGCACCTCGGCGCGGCCGGGCTCGACCTCGGGTCGCCGCCGGCGACCTCGACCGCACCGGCGATGGTCGCGGTCCTCCATCGGACCCGCAACACCCTGGCGATGATCCGCGCGATCATCCGGCGCTCGGCGGACACCGATCGCAGCGTCGAGGAGTGCCTGATGCGCCTCGACGGCCGCCTCGGGGCGATCGCCCGCGTGCAGAGCGCGGGGATCACCGCCCCGTCCTGCGGCATCGACCTGCACTCGATCCTCGCCGACGAGCTGCTGGCCCTCCTCGCCCGCGAGGGCGAGCAGGTCGCGATCGAGGGGCCGAAGGTTCTGCTGGCGCCCCGCGCCGCCGAGGTGTTCGCGCTCGCCGCCCACGAGCTCGCCAACAACGCGATGGAATACGGGGCGCTGACGATCCCCGACGGCCGCATCGCCGTCGCCTGGCGCCTGGAGCCCGGCGCGGCGGCACCGATCCTGTCGCTCACCTGGACCGAGACCGGGCTGCACGACCTGCCGGCCGAGCCCGCGCGCTGCGGCTTCGGCACCGAGATGCTGGAGCACACGCTGCGCTACGAGTTCGGCGCGGAGACGACTCTGGCCTACGCTCCCGGCGGCCTGCGCTGCGCGATCCGCTTCGCTCTGGTGCCGAGGATCGGCATCGTGCCCGACCCGTCGGCGGACGAGGACGGGCTCGACGCGTAGGTTGTTTGGATCGGACGGTCAGGCCCCGAACAGCGCGCGGGCGATCGCGCCCGGTTCCACCGGCTTCTCGCAATGGGCGACGTCGGCGTAGCGCGGCGGCACCATCTCCCGGTCGTAGCCGGTCGCGAAGACGAAGGGGATGCCGCGTGCCGCCAGCGCGTCGGCCAGCGGAAAGACCATCTCGCCCTGCAGGTTGATGTCGAGAACGGCGGCATCGAGGTGGCGCGTCTCGGCGAGCAGCGTCAGGCCGTCGGCGACGGTGGCGGCCGGCCCGACCACCTCGGCGCCCCCCGCCTCGAAGCTGCGCATCAGGTCGGAGACGATGAAGTAGTCGTCCTCGACGAGCAGGACGCGGCGCTTGGCCAGCGGAGCCGGCACGGTTCGGTGGCCGAAGGGGTCCATCGTGCTTACGGTTCTTCCAGCCTCGTATCCGGCGACAGTATCGCACGGATCCGCGCGAGAAAGCGGCCGTGAACGCGCGGCGGGCGCGTCCGGCGGTCAGGGCGTGCGCTTGCGCAGCACGAAGGTGCCGGAGGCGAGGAATTTCTGCGCACGCTTGCCGGTGTCGACCTCGGTCGTGAACACGTTCCCGCGCGAGTCGACGGCAAGGTTGTGGACCCAGTGGAATTGCCCAGCGCCGCGCCCGTTGCGGCCGAAGGCGCCGAGGGTCTTCCCGGTGGCGCGCGACAGGGTGCGGACCTCGTTGTTCGCCCCGTCGGCGTTGAGGAGGAAGCTCTCGTCGGCATCGGGCCATAGGGCGAGTTCCCAGACCGAGCCGTTGGCGCGGGTGTTGGTCTCGACGAACATCTCCTTCACGAAGCTGCCGTCCTTCCTGAAGACCTGGATGCGGTCGTTGGTCCGGTCGCAGACGTAGACGAGCCCGTCGCGTGCGATCTTCACGCAGTGGACCGGGTTGGCGAATTGCTGCGACGGGGCGGCGGCGGGATCGTAGGGCGGCAGCTTGTCGTCGGTCGGCGGCCGGCCGTAGGCGCCCCACATGCGCTTGAACGCCCCGGTTTCGGAATCGAACACGATGATGCGGTGGTTGTAGTAGCCGTCGGCGACGTAGACCTCGTTGGCGGCCGCGTCGAAGTCGACGTTGGCGGGCTTGCCGAGCCGGCTGGTGTCGCGGCTGTCGGTCTGCGGCCCGGACTTGCCGATCTGCATCACGAACCGCCCGTCGGCGGTGAACTTGAGCAGCTGCCCGTCGTTCGCGCCGTTGCCGGCGATCCAGACGAAGCCCTTCGGATCGACCTGGATGCCGTGCTCGTTCTCGGGCCAGTCGTAGCCCTGCCCCGGCCCGCCCCAGGAGCGCAGCACCGTGCCGGCCTGGTCGAACTCGAGGACCGGGGGCGCCGGCTTGCAGCACTTGGTCCGCGGCGGATCGAGGCTCGCCGCCTTCTCGTCGTCGGTGAGCGTGCGCGGGCGCTGGACCACCCAGACATGGTCCTGGGCATCGACCGCGACGCCGGCCGCCTGCCCCATAATCCAGTCGTTCGGCAGCGGCTTCGGCCAGGCCGGGTCGACCTCGAAGGTCGGCACCTCGACGGCACCGCACGGACCGACCGCCGTCGCGGCCCAGAACAGCCCGACCGCCAGCGTCTCGCCGAGCTTGCGCATGTGGATCTCCTCCCGGCGGCGCACTTCCGGCGCCTGCGGGCTCAGTCTGCGGCGGGTCTCGGCGGGAGGCCAGGGGGCGGGGGTGTCGGCGCGGCGCGACGGGTGACAGATCCACCACAACCGTCGGGCGCAGCGCCTCGCGACGATCGCGCCCAAGAAAAAAGGCCACTCCCGAAGGAGCGGCCCGAAGTCTAGGGAGGAAACGCCCAAGAAGGGCAACAGGACCGCGACGCCATCGCCATCCCGCGCTGCACAATCTGATCCTCCCGATCGGAAATGCAAGGGGTTTCGGTCAGTGATCCTGTCGTTTCTCGCAGGCGAGCTCGGGTCGATCGCGGCATGTGCTGAAAATGTCGCAGGCGCGCGCAGCCGTTTTTCGGCCTTCGATGGCCGGGCTGCCGCCGGTCGATTATCGGTAAGTCTCTGACAAGACACAAGTTTTGAGCACCCCCGCCGGAGCATCGAAGCGGGCGGGACCGCTTGCGATCGCGTCTCGCGCGCAGCGGGACGATCGCGCTCCACGCTCTAGCTGAGCCGACACGGTTCCGCGATGCGAGCCGGCGGGGACGACGCGACGACATGGCGATTCACGAAAAGCGCTTCCGGGTCCTCAACGATGCCGCACCGCGGCAGGGCGGCACCTACGTGCTCTACCTGCTGCAGCAGGCGAACCGGGCGCATCACAATCCGGCGCTCGAATTCGCGATCGAGGAGGGCAACCGTTTCGGCCTGCCGGTGGTGGCCTGCTTCGGGCTCCTCGACGGCGCCAACGGGTTCCCCGAGGCCAACGCCCGGCATTACGCCTTCCTGCTGCAGGGGCTCGCCGACGCCAAGGCAGGCCTGGAGAAGCGCGGCGTCGGCTTCGTGATGCGCAAGGCCTCGCCCGCCGAGATCGCCATCGACCTCGCCCGCGACGCGGCGCTCCTCGTGCTCGATCGCGGCTACCTCGCGATCCAGAAGCGCTGGTACGGCGAGATCGCGAAGGCGGTCGAGGCCCGCGTCGTCCAGGTCGAGGGCGACGTCGTGGTGCCGGTCGAGGTCGCCTCCTCCAAGCACGAGTTCGCCGCCCGCACGCTTCGGCCCAAGCTGCACAAGCTCTGGGACGACTTCCTGGAGCCGCTCTCGGCCCGCAAGGTCGCGCACGGGGCCGACGGCCTGAAGCTCGCGAGCGAGATCGACGTGTCCGACCCGATGAAGGTCCTGGCCGGCATGAGCCTCGACACCGAGATCGCACCGGTGAAGCGCTTCGTCGGCGGCGAGACCCAGGCCCGCAAGCGCCTTAAGGCGTTCCTGGCGGACGGGCTGTCCGGCTACGGCAACGGCCGCAACCGGCCCGAGGCGGCGGCCGCCTCGCACATGAGCCCCTACCTGCATTTCGGCCAGATCTCGCCGGTGGAGATCGCGCTCGCCGTGCGCGCAGCCAAGGACGGCGACGGCGACGACCGCGGGGCGTATCTCGAGGAGCTGATCGTCCGGCGCGAGCTCGCCTCCAACCACGTGTTCTACACCGACGGCTACGACGACTACGCCAAGGCGGTGCCGGACTGGGCGCAGAAGACGCTGGCCGAGCACGCGGACGATCCGCGGCCCTACCGCTACACCGAAGCGCAGCTCGCGGCCGGCGAGACCCACGACCGCTACTGGAACGCCGCTCAGGCCGAGATGCGCGAGACCGGCTACATGCACAACCAGCTGCGCATGTACTGGGGCAAGAAGATCCTCGAATGGTCGCCCTCGCCGAAGGTCGGCTTCGAGCGGACGCTGCGGATCAACAACCGCTACTTCCTCGACGGGCGCGATGCGAACTCGTTCACCAACGTCGCCTGGGTCTACGGCCTGCACGACCGCCCGTGGGCACGCCGCAAGGTGTTCGGCACCGTGCGCTATCAGAGCGAGAACTCGCTCAAGAAGTTCGATGCCAAGTCCTACGTGAAGACCGTCGAGACGCTCTGCGCGGCGGAGAAATAGCCGCCCTGCCCCTCGGGGCATAGCAAGCTCCTCGCGGGAGCATGTTCCAAGATCACCGGATCGGGGAACATGCTCTTCCTTGTCGTGAAGTCGCATTTTTCTCACGCGAGCCGCCATTCACCGCGTTCGAAAATGCTTTAAGCCACGGGGGCTGACGCAACCCGGCTCCGGTCGGCTTGCCGAGGCGAGCGTGCCCCGTCCGTGTCGAGTTCTCGCGCCATGCCGCCCCGTTTCCGCACCCGCGCGTCGATCGCGCGCCTGCGCAGCGCCTCGATCGGGGCCTATCCGCTCTGGCGCGGACGGCTGCTGTTCCTGGTCGGCGGCATCTGCGTCGGCCTCGCCGCCGTCCTGATGGCGCGATGCGCCGACGCGGCGCAGGTCGGCTTCAAGGCGTTCGTCGGCGTATCGCCGCTGGCGGCGCTCGTCGTGACGCCCGCCGGCTTCGCGCTCGCCGCCCTGCTGGCGCGAACGGTGTTCCCGAACTCGCAGGGCTCCGGCATCCCGCAGGTGATCGCGGCGCGCCACACCCGCGATCCGGGCTTTCGCCACCGGCTGATCTCGCTCCGCGTCGCCTTCGGCAAGATCGTGGTGATGACGCTGGGGCTCGCCTGCGGCGCCTCCTCGGGCCGCGAGGGGCCGACGGTGCAGGTCGGCGCGGCGATCATGGCCGCGGTCGGGCGCCTGACGCCGGACCGGCTGCCCGGCCTGATCCTCGCCGGCGGTGCGGCCGGCGTCGCGGCCGCCTTCAACACGCCGCTGGCCGGCATCGTCTTCGGGATCGAGGAGCTCGGCCGCGCCTACGAGCCGCGCTCGTCCGGCCTGATCGTCGCCGGCATCGTCGCGGCCGGCCTCACCTCGCTCTGGCTCGTCGGCAACTACACCTATTTCGGGACCAGCGACGTGACGCTGCCGCTCGGCAAGGGCTGGCTCGTCGTCGTCGTCCTCGGAGCAGCGGGCGGCTTCGCCGGCGGCGTGTTCAGCCGCCTCGTCATCCTGTTCGCGCGCGGGCTGCCGGGCCGCGCCGGCCGCTGGATCGCCCGGCATCCGATCGCCTTCGCGGGCCTCTGCGGCCTCGGCGTCGCGCTCGCCGGGCTCGCCTCGGGCGGGTCGATCTACGGAACCGGCTACGAGGAGGCGAAGGCGCTGCTGCACGGCGATTCCGCGGCGCGGCTCGACTTCGCGCCGTTGAAGTTCTGCGCCACCGCCCTGTCGGCGATCAGCGGGATCCCCGGCGGCCTGTTCGCGCCCTCGCTCGCGGTCGGGGCCGGCCTCGGGGGCATGCTGCAGGACGTCTTCCCGGGCGTGCCGATCGGCGCGCTGGTGCTCACCGGCATGGTCGCCTACCTGGCCGGCGTGCTGCAGGCGCCGATCACCGCCTTCGTCATCGTCACCGAGATGACCCAGGACCATGCGATGATGATCCCGCTGATGATCGCGGCGGTGCTCGCCGACGCCGCCTCGAAGACGGTCTGCCGCACCGGGCTGTACCACACGCTCGCCGAGATCATGCTCGCGCGCGCCGAGCCGGCGAAGGACGAGACGCGAATCGAGGGCGAGAAATAACGGATCGAACGCGCGCGCGGGCGGGAACGGTTGAGCTTGGCCCGCATTGATCGGTCGCCTTCCCTGCCGGCCGTTCGCCGGTTCGTTCCGGAGTGTTCGGCATGACCCTTCTCAAATGGGCCCTCATCTGCTTCGTCGTCTCGGTGATCGCCGGCGGCCTCGGCTTCACCGGGATCGCCTCGGGCGCCGGATCGCTCGCCCGCATCCTGTTCGGCATCTTCCTGGTCATCGCCATCGTCATCGTGGTCATCGCCTTCGCCGTCGGGCAGGCGGTGTTCTGAGGCCCGGACGTTGGCCTCGGACCCGCGGCCGGGCGCCGTCCTGAACGGGCGCACCTGCCTCGTCACCGGCGCCACCTCCGGGATCGGCTACGAGACCGCCCTGGGGCTGGCGAAAGCCGGCGCCCGGGTCGGCATCGTCGGCCGGGACGCGGGGAAGGTCTCCGCCTCGGCGCGCGCGATTTCTGCCGCGGTGCCCGGGGGGGCGGTCGACACCTTCGTCGCCGACCTCTCGTCGCAGGCCGAGATCCGGCGCCTGGCGGGCGAAGTCCGTGCCGCCTACCCGTGCCTCGACGTGCTGGTGAACAACGCCGGCGCGATCTTCGACCGTCGCCTCGTCACGGTCGACGGGTTGGAGCGCACCTGGGCCCTCGATCATCTCGGCTACGTGCTGCTCACCCTCGAGCTCCTCGACCTGCTGAAAGCTTCCGGCCGGCCGGGCGCCGCGTCGCGGATCGTCAACGTGGCCTCGGCCGCCCACACCCGCGGCCGCATCGCCTTCGACGATCTCCAGGCCGAACGCTCCTACGGCCCGATGCGGGCGTATGCGCAGGCCAAGCTCGGCAACGTGCTGTTCACCTACGCGCTGGCCCGCCGCCTCGCCGGCACGCCCGTCACGGTGAACGCCCTGCATCCGGGGGTGATCGATACCGGCTTCGCCAAGAACACCGGGGGCGCGTTCGGCTTCGCCTGGAACCTGATCCGGCCGTTCCTCACCAAGCCCGCCGAGGGCGCGACGACGACGCTGCACGTGGCGACCGCGCCGGCGGTCGAGGGCGTGAGCGGCCGCTACTTCGCGCGCAGCCGCGAGACGGGGTCGTCGCGCCACAGCCGCGACGAGCGCGTGCAGGAGCGGACCTGGGCGCTGAGCCTGCAGCAGATCGGGCACGCGCCACGGTAGGGCGCACCCGACCTTTTCCCGCACCGTCAGCCGCCCGTCGCCTCGGCGGCGACCCTGCCCATCGCGGGTACGGATGCCGCGCGCGCCTGCGCCTCGATGAACACGCGGGTCACGTTCGGGACGCGGGCCTTCAGGTCGCGGTCGAGGCGCGCCGAGACCCGTTCGACCTCGCCCGCGCTGAGGTCGTCGGCCATGTCGAGGCTGACGTTCACCAGGATGTCGGATGGGCCCATGTGCTGGGTCAGCACCTCGTTGACGGTGTTCACCCCCGCTTCCGCGCCGACCACCTCCTGGATCGCCGCGACGACCTCGGGGTCGGCGGCCTCGCCGATCAGGAGGCCGTGGGTCTCGATCATCAGGAAGATCGCCATCCCGACCAGCACGAGGCCGATGCCGACCGACGACCATCCGTCGAGGGCCGGCCTGTCGAGGACGTGCGCCAGCACCACGCCGGTCAACGCGATGACCAGGCCGATGAGGGCGGCGACGTCCTCGACCAGGATGGTGAACAGCGCCGGGTCCTTGCTCCGCCGGATCGCGCTGAGCGGCGAGCGGTCGCCCTTCTCGGCCCAGAACGCGCGCATCGCGACGAAGCAGGAATAGCCCTCCGCCGCGACCGAGAAGCCGAGGATGGCGACGTTCACCCAGAACCCCGGCAGCGGGTAGCCGAACAGGCTCGCGTCGGCCGCCGGCTCGGGGTGCCGGATCTTGTGGGCGCCCTCGTAGATCGCGAAGATGCCGCCGCCGAGAAAGATCAGCAGCGCGACGATGAAGGCGTAGAAGTAAACCTCGCGGCCGTAGCCGAACGGGTGCTTGGCATCCGCCGGCTTCTTTGCGCGCTTCAGGCCGACGAGCAGCAGGATCTGGTTGGCGGTGTCCACCACCGAATGCGCGCCCTCGGCCAGCATGGCGGTCGAGCCGGTGAGGAAGGCGCCGACGAACTTCGCCACGGCGATGGCGAGGTTGGCGCCGGCGGCGGTGTAGATGGCGCCGGTGCTCTCATGTGCCATGCGTGTGGGGTCCTGTCCGATCGCCGGGTCGGATCGCAGCTGGGCCGCAGCGATCCGACCACAAGCGCATGGACCGCCGGGGAGTTCCGGCGGCGTGGACGCCGGAGGCGGGCCGGTGCATCCTGGATGCCGCAACCACGGGTGCCTGCATGCCGGATACGACCTACGACGCCGACAACATCTTCGCGAAGATCCTGCGCGGCGAGATTCCGGCGCACCGGGTCTACGAGGACGCCGACACTTTAGCCTTCATGGACGTGATGCCCCAGGGCCCCGGCCACACCCTGGTGATCCCGAAGGCGCCCGCGCGCGGGCTGCTCGACGCCGAGCCCGCTTCGCTCGCCGCGCTCGCCGCCAGCGTGCAGACGGTCGCACGGGCGGTGAAGGCGGCGTTCAAGGCGGACGGGCTGACGGTGTTCCAGTTCAACGAGGCGGCCGGGGGGCAGACGGTGTTCCACCTCCACGTCCACGTCGTGCCCCGCTTCGAGGGCGTGCCGCTCCAGCGCCACGAGGGCGGGATGGCCGATCCGGCGGTGCTCGCGGACCACGCCCAGCGGATCCGCGACGCCCTGAAGGGCTGAGGCCTCAGGCGGCGGTCGCTGCACCGGTCGGCGCCACCCCGGTCAGGAGCCGGCGCAGGGCCGCATTCTCGGCTTCGAGCTCGCTCACGCGGCGGAGCAGGAAGGCGATGGAGGTCTCGTCCACTGCAGGTTCGGCGGCGGGCACCGCCGGCGCGGCCTTGGGCGTCTCGACCGCGAAGGTGATCCCGACGCCGTCGGCGCGCCGCCAGCGCATCGCCGAGCGGTAGGTCCGCTCCTTCTGCGGGATGAAGAGGTCGAACATCTCCGGCAGCGTCGCGGTCTCGCTGAGCACGAGACGCGCACCCGTCGAGGAGAAGTCCCGCACGAGGCAATCCATGCTCGAGGAGCCGTTGTTGAACAGGATGCGTCCCTTGAGGAACACCCTCTGCCGGACCTCGTTGCGATTCTCCGACGACATGAAACGAGCCTCAGGACCGAAAATTCAGGCTCGATCGTCCCACGGCGCCCCTTAAGGAATGCTCGCCGCGATCGCCGACTCCGCCCGGCTCACCTATAAAAAGCGCCGGTCTACGGTCTGGAACAGGTAGAAGCCGTTGAAGCGGACCCCGGTCTGCGCGGCGCGGCCGTCGAAATCGAGGGGGAGACCCGAGCTCTCGTCGAGCTTGCCCCCGAAGGTCCAGCGGCCGCCGCCGAGGAAGCTCGGGACGCGGCTGGACTCGGGAACGGCGCAGCACAGACCCTCGACGCTCTTCAGGCGGAACAGGTTGTAGCTCTGCATCGGAGAATCTCCGCTCGGCCGACCCCTCTGGCCGGATCCGTCGTACCCGACGATCCGGCTTGACCGTGTGGTTAATCACACACTCTGTCCGGTTTGTGTCGATCCGGTTTCGGGGACGTTGCGCTCCAGCTCGTCGAGCCAGATCCGGGCCGAGCCGTCGGACGGCGCACGCCAGTCGCCGCGCGGGGAGAGGGCGCCCCCGGCAGAGACCTTCGGCCCGTTCGGCAAGGCCGAGCGCTTGAACTGGCTGAACCCGAAGAAGCGGGACAGGAACACCCCGAGCCAGCGCCGGATCTCGGGCAGGCCGTAGGCGACGCGCTTGTCGGCGGGAAAGTCCGGCGGCCAGGCGCCGGCCGCCGCATCGCCCCAGGCATGCAGGGCCAGGAACGCGATCTTCGAGGGCCGGAAGCCGTGGCGCAGCGTATAGAACAGCGTGAAGTCCTGCAGCGCGTAGGGGCCGATCGTGGCCTCGGTGCTCTGTGGCGCCGCGTCGGCCTCGGCGGGCACCAGCTCGGGCGAGATCTCGGTGTCGAGCACCGCGCTGAGCACGCGCCCCTCCTCCGTGCCGAACTGGCCCGAGGCGATCGCCCAGCGGATCAGGTGCTGGATCAGGGTCTTGGGCACCCCGGCGTTGACGGCGTAGTGGCTCATCTGGTCGCCGACGCCGTAGGTGCACCAGCCGAGCGCCAGCTCCGACAGGTCGCCGGTGCCGACGACGATCGCGCCGGCGTGGTTGGCCAGCCGAAACAGGTAGTCGGTGCGCAGGCCCGCCTGCACGTTCTCGAAGGTGACGTCGTAGACCGCCTCCCCCGCAGCGTAGGGGTGGCCCATGTCGGCGAGCATCTGGCGCGCGGCGGGTCGGATGTCGATCTCGGCCGCGGTGGTGCCGAGCGCCCGCATCAGCGCGTGCGCGTTCCCCTTCGTCGCCTCCGAGGTGGCGAAGCCCGGCAGGGTATAGGCCAGGATGTCCGAGCGCGGATACCCGAGCCGGTCGAACGCCTTGGCGATCACGATGAGGGCGTGGGTCGAATCGAGGCCGCCCGAGACGCCGATCACGGCCTTGCGGGTGCCGGTGGCCTCGAGGCGCTGGGCCAGCCCCGCGACCTGGATGTTGTAGGCCTCGTAGCAATCCTGCGCGAGGCGGGCCGGATCGGCCGGCACGAAGGGAAACCGCTCGATCCGCCGGATCAGCCCGAGGTCGCCCGTCGGCGGATCGAGGCGGAACGACGCCCGGCGGTAGGCCGGGCGGGAGCCCGGCCGCGCGTTGTCGTCGAAGCTGCCGGCCTGCAGGCGCTCCTGGGCCAGCAGGTCGAGGTCGATGTCGGCGAACGTCGCCACCGGCCCGGCGGCGAAGCGCTGCCCTTCCGCCAGCCGCACGCCGTTCTCGTCGATGCTGGTCTGCCCGTCCCAGGACAGGTCGGTGGTGGATTCGCCGAGCCCCGCGGCGGCGTAGATGTAGGCGCACAGGCCCCGCATCGAGGCGGCGCGCGAGAGCAGGGCGCGCGACTCCGCGCGGCCGACGGTGATCGGGCTGCCCGAGAGGTTCGCCAGCACCGTGGCGCCGGCGAGCGCGGCGTGCATGCCCGGCGCGTCGGGCACCCACAGGTCCTCGCAGATCTCGACGCCGACGATCAGGCCCGGCGCGTCCTCGGCCGCGAACAGCTGGTCGGCGCCGAACGGGACGGCGTGCCCGGCGAAGCGCACCGTCTCGGCCGCGATGCCGGCGCCGGAGGCGAAGTGGCGCTTCTCGTAGAACTCCCGGTAGTTCGGCAGGTGGATCTTCGGGACGATGCCGAGGAGGCGGCCGCCCTGGATCGCCAGCGCCGCGTTGTAGACCCGGTTGCGCCAGCGCGCGGGCGCACCGACGAGGAGGAGGGGGCGCAGGGCCGCCGAGGCGGCGATCAGCCGTTCCGCCGCCGCCTCGACCGCATCGAGCAGCGTCGCCTGCAGAAGCAGGTCCTCGATGGCGTAGGCGGAGAGGGCGAGTTCCGGGAACACGGCCACCGCGACGCCTTGCCGGTGACAGTCTTGCGCCAGCGCCAGGATCGCGTCGGCGTTGCGCTCGGGGTCCGCCGGATGGCTGCGCCCGGTGCAGGCGGCCACGCGGGCGAAGCCCTGGGCGTAGAGGGACCGGAAGTCCCGTGGGAGTTGGGTGGGTGCCAAGGGCGTCACGACCCGCGCGAGGGAGGAGTTCCGCGCCACCTTACCGCCTGGCGGCCCGCCCCTCCAGCGGCCCGCGCCGGACCGGTTTCAAGGCTCTGTTAACGACGTTCGGCCTAACTCGGATCGACCGTTCCGGGCGGGACGGCCTTCCGTGTTTCGAGTTTTTGAGAACCCATGCGCGCATCGGGACGTCCTCCCTATTCTCATCGCGACCCCTCTCGCCCCAGCCGCGGCGGCGACCGCCCGAGCCTCACGCTCGGCGCGCTGGCCCATCGGCTGATGTCGTTGCGGGCCAGCCTGACGCGGCGCCTCGTCGGCGGGCCGCAGCGCCCGAGCTACACCATCGCCGGCACCCGGCCGGCGCCGAGCTGGCTCACGCCGCCGAACGCGATGCTGGGTCGCGGCGCCGAGCCGGATGCCGGCGGCTGGACCGATTCGCGGGCCGGCCAGGATGCCGTGTTCGCCCATGCCTGGCCCGCCGAGATCTTCGACGACCGGGCGACCCTCGACATGCTCGACGGCGCCCGGCCCGAGAGCCGGATCGACGCCTCCGCCTCCTCGCCGGGCGTGCTCGTGCGCTCGCCGCGCCGGCCCGCCGCGATCACGCCGGAGGACATCGACCGGCCGCGCGGCGTCGCCCGCTCGGTTCCGGGGCCCTCCGACCGCTCCGGGACGGCTTCGGCCGTCGCTTCGCCCGTCCCTTCGGCCGTGCGCTACACCCGCACCCCCGACACCATCCTGCAGGAGCGCCGCCAGCGCGCGCTGGAAGCCGAGCGCAACGCCCTCGACCTAGCGCGGGCCGAGGCCCAGGCCGCGATGCTGGCCGCGGCCGCCGAGCGCGACGCCGCCGAGCGCGCGGCGCAGGCGCAGGCGGATGCCGAGGCGGCCCGCGCCGCCGCCGAGGCCGAGCAGGCCGCGGCCGAAGCCAGCGTGATCCCGCCCGGGCCGCCGCTGCCGCTCTGGCGCCAGCCCTTCGTCCCGCCGCCCGGCGTCCGCTTCTTCCGCACGCCCGATCGCCGCCCGGCGCGTCCGGCGGTCGAGCTGTCGGTGGACACCGCGCCCGCCCCGGTCGTGCCGGCGGAAGCCCGGGACCTGTCGGAGCTGCCCGACTGGTCGGACGTCCAGCCGTGGTTCGAGGCCGGCGACTGGTCCTCGGCCGAGGCCTGGGAGGCGATCCAGCCCGAGGCCGCCCAGGGTCGTGACCGCGACGCGATGCCGGAGACGGACCCGAGCGCCGAGGCAGCGCAGGCGGCTCCCGTCGCCGCGCCGGCCGGGTCCGTCCCGTCCGAGCGCTACGTCTCGGTGCCGGTCGACATCTCCCACCTGCGCTCGCTTCCGCCGGCTCCGGTCTACGTCCTCGACCGCCTCGTGCGCTTCGACCGCCCGCTGCATCCCGCGCACGGTCAGGACAACGCCAGCCAGGGCGGCATCGGCCGCTCGGACGACGCCGGTATGGATGGGGCCGAGCCGATTGTGCCCGCCCGCCCGGCCCTGTCGCTGGTGTTCGGACCCGGAACCCCCCTCCCCTCTCCGCCGCCTGCCGAGACCGTCGAGATCCGCCGTGCACCGGTCCTGTCGGCCATGGCCGCCCGCGCAGCGATCCGGCCCGCGCGCGCGATGGAGCCGGCGGTCGCCTCGCCGCGACCGTTCCTGCCCGAGGTCTCCCTGCCCGAGGTCCGCGAGCCGGAGATCGAGGTCGGCTTCGAGAACGCCGAGCCGGACTTTGCCGAGCCGGATTTCGCCGAGCCGGATTTCAGCGAGCATGCTTTCGCGGCGCACGCCTTCGAGCCGTCCTTCGCGATGCCGGCCGCCGCGCCGCCGGTGATCGTCCCGATCCCGCCGCGTCCCGTGCTGCTGCGCGGCAAGGCCGCCCCGGCACCGGAGCCGGTCGCGGTCGCGCCGGCCCCCGAGCCCGAGGAGGTCCCCGCCCCCGTGGAGGCCTACGCCGAACCGGTCGTCCAGGCGCCCGCGATCCCCGCCCCGGCGATGCCGATCGTCGGCCGCCCGCACCTGATCGCCGCCGGCCGGCACCTCGCCATCGCCTCGGTCGAGAACGCCGACTACGAGCTTCCCGCCCTCGATCTCCTCGCCATGCCGGTGCCCGGCGAGAGCCCCGAGGTCGATGCCGACGTGCTGGAGCAGAACGCCCTCAACCTGCAGCAGACGGTTCAGGATTTCGGCGTGCGCGGCGACATCCTCGCGGTGCGCCCCGGCCCGGTCGTGACCCTCTACGAGCTCGAGCCGGCGCCCGGCACCAAGTCCTCCCGCGTCATCGGCCTGTCGGACGACATCGCCCGCTCGATGTCGGCGGTCTCGGCCCGCGTCGCGGTCGTGCCCGGCCGCAACGTCATCGGCATCGAGCTGCCGAACGAGATCCGCGAGACGGTCTTCCTGCGCGAGCTGCTCTCGGCGCCGGACTTCTTCGCCAGCAAGCACAAGCTCGCGCTGTGCTTGGGCAAGAACATCGGCGGCGAGCCGATCATCGCCGATCTCGCCCGCATGCCGCACCTGCTGGTGGCCGGCACCACCGGCTCGGGCAAGTCGGTGGCGATCAACACCATGATCCTCAGCCTGCTCTACCGGATGAAGCCGGAGGAGTGCCGCCTGATCATGGTCGACCCGAAGATGCTGGAGCTGTCGGTCTACGACGGCATCCCGCACCTGCTCTCCCCCGTCGTCATCGATCCGAAGAAGGCGGTCATCGCCCTCAAGTGGGCGGTGCGCGAGATGGAGGAGCGCTACAAGAAGATGTCCAAGATCGCGGTCCGAAACATCGACGGCTACAACGCCCGGATGGCCGAGGCCCGCGCCAAGGGCGAGACCATCACGCGGACGATCCAGACCGGCTTCAACCGCGAGACCGGCGAGGCGGTGTTCGAGGACGAGGCGATGGACCTCGCGGCCCTGCCCTACATCGTGATCGTGGTCGACGAGATGGCCGACCTGATGATGGTGGCCGGCAAGGACATCGAGGGGGCGATCCAGCGCTTGGCGCAGATGGCGCGCGCGGCGGGCATCCACCTGATCATGGCGACGCAGCGTCCG
>NZ_JAKSYA010000139.1:0-6573 GCF_022829485.1 Methylobacterium sp. J-059 | reverse complement strand
AGCCGGTTTGGACGATCGGAGGCTGGTCGCGCTGTCATGCGACGGGGCCGTGTCTCCTCTCCTCAGAGGATGGCCGCAAAGCTACCAAGCTTTGGCGTTTCGTCAACCGGATGGGATGCTCGCCTGCTCCAATGGCGATCGAGAGCCCTTGATCGCCCGCGGCCATGCCTTGGAGCCGTCGTGCGGGATGCTAGGGCGGGTAGGATCAGCGGAATTCGCCTGCTTCCCGTAAAATCAGCCCTCTCTAAGTCTCTCCTTTTATTTCTCTTTTTCTTCTCAACGGGAGTGTAGGGAGAATAGGGAGGAGATTCCTCGGGTATACATGAGACGGTTTTGAACGAGGCATGTCACGGCCTTGACCACCCCTTGTCTCGTCGTTTCCTCACCTCATCGTTTTGATTGTCTCATGCGTAGGGTGGGAAAATGCCTCCCTAGCCTCCCTAGCGCCCCAAATCAGGGCTAAGTCATTGATCCCGTTCACCCCCATCGCCGGGAGGCAAGATCTTCGCTTGGATCGCTAGCCTCTTACACTCCCTAAATTGGGCCGTTGCGATGGAACGGCTGGAGCGTTGGACCACGCAATCTGAAGGTCAATCTCAATCCTGACCAGAGGATAAGTGCGGTTTTCCCCGGTTCCGTGCCGATGCACCTCGTCGCGGCTAAACACCGATCATGGTCGAGCCGCCGAGGCGGTGCGACAGCCGTTCCATCTTTTGCACCCCTGGACGGGTTGTTCGCTGCGATGCGGCAGCCTAGGTTTGCAGTGCGGGACAGCGATGGCGTCGTGGTCCCGCTGTCCTTCTTGGACGTTTCCTCCAAGACTTCGGGCCGCCCCTTCGGGGGTGGCCTTTTTTCGTTGGACAGCAGCGTTCCTTATCAGCCTACGGCCGATCAGCCTCGTATGCTGCCAGGCGTCGAGGTATTCCGCTCACCCCGCAGCCTTGGCACCTCGGCTCTTAGATCCTCAACGCGGGCATGCAGCTCGCCGGTATCGACGACTGTCTCGACTAGGAGGTCCTGTGCCTTGGCCAGCGCCGCGCGTAGCTCGGCGTTCTCGGTCGCGAGCGCCAGGATCAAAGCCGCCGTGTCGTCGCTCATCCTTCAGCAACCTGTCCGGCTCACTCTGGTGTGCGCTGCATCAGCAGCCAGCTGGTCTGCCCGATCCGCTGCGGCGGCCCTGATGTTCATGCTGCCCTCACCGGCCTGGGCAACGAAGCCCCCGCGGAGCCCCCTGGCCCCGAGAAGCCGACGGCGTATCAGATCCGTAAGTCGATCACGCCGGACGCGATCATCTCGTTCCTCGACGGCAAGCCCTACAAAACCCTGAAGCGGCACCTGACCGTCGCCGGCCTGACGTTGGAGCAGTACCGTGTACGCTACGGGTCTGCCGTCGGACTACCCGTCGACCGCCGCAAGCTACTCCGCGCAACGGTCCGCGCTGGCCCACTCTCTTGGCCTGGGTCAGATGCGGCGCAAGACAAATCCTAAGGTCGTGGCAGCCTCCGCAGCCCCTTCGAAGACCCGCGGGCAGATGAAGGCTGCGGAAACGGCCTGAAGCCGCTCAGCGCCCCGTTCCGGCACACCGTGGCGCCCGTTACGGTGATGAGACCCTAACCAAGTGCCGCCATCCTGCACACGGGCCAAGTCGCGTATCGGCCTAGCTGGTGAGATCCGGGGTTCCCCCGCCCCGTGAGCAGATCGGGACGGGGCCGGGCCGTCGTGGGAGGTGCTGTGATACCGCCACGGTTGCTGCTCGTGCTTAATGGGGCTTAAGCTACTATCATCCGCCCACGACCAAGCGCAGATCAGAGCCCACTGAGCCTGAAACCCGAACGCAGTTGCGGCCCAATCTCTTGGCTTCGTATAGAGCGGCGTCGGCAGTACAAAATAGCACCGCTGGTTCAATGGCAATTCCTTCGGGTATCTGAGCTACCCCGCAACTCACGGTCAGCACCTCGTGCTTGCTACTGGCATGAGGGAGCTTCCAGCCCGCCACAGTCTCTTGGATACGACTGGCAACGATCTTGGCACCCTCCTCACCTGTATCAGGGAGGATGACGGCAAACTCCTCGCCGCCGATGCGGTAACCGGTATCGTCAGAACGGCTGATGACGGCTTCCATTGATCGCGCGATGAGCTCTAAGGCCTCATCGCCTTTCTGATGCCCGTAACGGTCGTTGAACCCCTTGAACGAGTCGGCATCCAGCAGGATCAGCGATAGAGGCTGTGAAGTTCGTACGGCGCGTGACCATTCTTGAGCTAAGACCTCGTCAAAGCGGCGACGATTGGGCAAGCCGGTCAACCCATCCGTCGTTGCCAGCTGTTCGAGTTCGACATTGAGCGCGCTCGTAGCCATCTCGGCAGCACGCCGACGATTGAGTTCGCAGCAGAATAACCACGTCAAGCCGATGGTGGCCCCACAGAGCGCTAGTACGGTCCCACCAAGGATCAGAGCCTTCTGCCACCAATCCGTATAGATATCTGCCAGCGGGATCGCGGTACTGAGCTGCAGGGGTTGATCTCTGACATGGGTGAACACGAAACGGCGTTCACCCTCTCCAAACATCGCTGGACCAACGAAGCTGCCGTCCTGGTGGGCCAGAATGCGCTGATAGCTTGGCTGCTGGGCGACGCTTTTGCCAAGCAGTTGTTGTTCGAATGGCTCCCGCATCAGGATCGAGCCGCCTGGTCCGTACAAGGTCACGGTGCCGATGCGAGCCACGCCTGCGGCGGCGAATAGGCCACGGAAGTAGTCGAGATGGATGGCGCCAGCGACGACACCGGCAAACGAACCGTCTGGGTTAGATAGGCGACGGCTCAGCATGACCACCCATTGTCCCGTCAAGCGAGAGATAGCCGGCGGGCTGATATGCAGCCCATCATCGCTATGAGCGATAAAGTATTGAAAATACTCACCATCGGCCCGGTTCAGCGCTCGTGGCGTGATCGATTGTGAGCTGGAAACGAGATCGCCAGTCGCATTCATCACCATGATGAAACCAAACCCGAGGCCGGTCGCCGAGCGATCGAACAAGATCATGTGACGAAGTTCGGGCGAGGCCTGCGCGACGTCCGGTCGCTTCATACCGTCGACCACCGCCTGTAACGATAGGCCATAGAGCTCGATATTGCGGGCGATATCGCGCTCCAGCACCTGCAGCAGGCTACGGGACGTGATCTCCGTCCGGCGGGTCGCATCCTCTCGCATGTCCCACAACATTACAGCGGACACGCTGCAGAGACCGGCAACGCAGGCGAGATTGAATGCCGTCAGCGAGCGCGCCGAGTGGGTCCAGCGTCCAAACAGGGCGAAGGGCGATCGGATGGTCATAGGCAGTCGTCATGTCCCGCACTCCGATTGTAGCCGAGGAAGCTTAACGATTTTCCATCAATCCACACCGCTTGGTGGATCAATCCCGTAAATTGTCGAGGAGCGGATGGCGTCGGTGGCTGTGGATTAAGCGCCAGTCACGACTGGTATCTTTCGCGCAGCTACCCTCTTCACTGACCGTTGAAAACAGCTCCCACCGCTCACTATCGTTTTTTATTAAACTAGGCCTTGTACGACCATAGGCTTGAAATAGGCCGATAAGGCGATTGGGATGCAGAACGAAGGGCGGTCCGGTATCCGGCACAGCGGGATAATACCGTTCGCTGCATCTGCGTCTCGGTCGTTCGGAGCTGACCGCCGCGGCGCCGTGGCCGTCATCTTCTGCCTCTGCACGACGGTGCTGCTCGGCCTCGTCGGCGGCGGCGTCGACTATGCCCGCCTCGCCGCCCGGCGGGCCCAGCTGCAGGGGGCCGTCGATGCCGGGGCGCTGGCCGGCGGCAACGCCCTCAAGCTCGCCCTGTCGAGCACCGCCGCGGTGGTCGGCGTCACCGAGCAGACGGTCCGATCCGAGGCGAAATCGCCGCCGGACCGGCCGCTGGCGGTTGAGGTCAGCGTGGGATCCGACAAAACCAACGTTTTGGTAACGGCCGCCGAAACCTTCAAACTGTCCTTCGGCAGCTTCGTCGGGATGCCCGCCGCCAAGCTCGCGGTGAAGGCGCAGGCGAGCGTCGTTGGGCGGATGCGCCTGTGCATGCTGGCGCTCGACCCGCTCGCGGCGGGTGCCTTCAACCTGCAGAAGAGCGCGCAGGTCACCGCTATCGATTGCGCGCTATATTCCAACTCCGCCTCTCCGACCGGCATGGTCGGGCAGCAGAACGCGATCGCCAAGGCGCAGACGATCTGCTCGGCCGGCGGCTACCTCGGCGTGCGGGCGAACTTCAGCCCGACGCCGCAGACCGGCTGCCCGGTGATCGATGATCCTCTGAAGGACCGTACCGCCCCATCGATCGGCGCCTGCGCGACACTACCGTTCCCATTGAATGTGCTGAATGTAAACAGCTTGAAGAAGATTGATTCGAGTATTACGCTCGAACCAGGAACGTATTGTGGTGGCCTACAGATCACGAAGAATGCTGTCGTCACGCTAAAGGCTGGAATTTATGTCATAGCAAATGGTCCGCTGATTGTTGATAAAAAAGCGTCGCTTAGCGGTACAGATGTGGCCTTCTACTTCACCGGGGATAAAGGCAGTCTTGTCTTTGACAAAGATACGACAATCAGCCTCTCGGCACCAACGACAGGCGTAATGGCGGGCTTACTTATCTCTGAAGATAGGACTGTGTCCTCTCCCTCAGATCCAAGCAACCTCATCACTACACTTCTTGGTGCAATACTCGCCCCACCTCCTGCACCCCTTGCAGCGACCAAGCCGATGCGGACGTACCGCATCCTCAGCGACAACGCCCGCACCATGCTTGGCACGATCTACCTGCCGGCGGGCCGCCTAGTGATCGACGCGACCAAGCCGGTGGCCGACCAGTCGGCCTACACCGTGATCGTGGCCCAGCAGATCAACCTCTACGAAGGCCCGAACCTCGTGCTCAACGCGAATTACGGCGCGACGAGCGTGCCGGTGCCGAAGGGCGTCGGCCCGGTCTCCGGCCGGCTGCTGCTGACGCAATGACGACGCCGATGACAGAAACCCGCTCCCCAAAGCACCTTGAAGGCGTTCGCTCGCGATCCAGCCCTTCTTCATTTTAACGAGAAAGCGGCCTAGAAAGCCAAGCCTCGATCCGGGCCGCCAAGCGATCCGCGCGGCTGTAAGGATCAGCTACGAACCAGATAACGCCCGCGAAGGCAGCTGCTCCGGCATAGATCCCCTTTCCGTCGAACAGGATTACGCCCAGCACGAGGCAAACACAGGCAAGGCCAATAGACAGCCATTTGAGGATGGCGGCGATGCGAGCGCGCCGGATCTCCTCTGACCAGCGATTGCGGCTGAATTTCACAGGAACCCGCTTCCCGTGCCCCGTCATTGGCTGGCCGATCGTTCGGCGCCATCCCCCCAACGTGACCCGGCACCCCCTCCCGCGGCAAGCACCTCCTACGATCCACATCGAAAAATGGCAGGCGTGGGTCGCCGATGGCCTCGGCACCGTCGCGATAGAGGAGCTGCGCGTCACCGGCCCGGAACTGACGGCAGTCGAGCGGGCAGCTGAGTATACTATAGACTAGAATTATTATTCGTCTTGCAGTTGCAATTGACCAGATTTGACTGAATTCTCTATACAAATACATGCTTCAGATAGGAAGTGTGGCGTATTATATATACACCTATCAAATTATTTCCTTGCGAATGCTATTGTGATCTAAAGGCATCACCACAGATTTTATAAAAGTTAGTCACAGCACAACCCTTTCAAAGACCCGCTCGTATCAGCATGAAGGGGCAGAATAAAGCGGACTTGCGCCTAGGGGGCAGCGATCCGCTGATTAGGGCGGAAGCGGGCACATGGCACAGCGGACATCGAACGGGCGTGCGCTCCACCGGGCGTACGTGGCCTCGACGGCGCTGGTGGGGATCTCGATCCGGACCACCGAGCGGCCGACGGTCCTGCACCTTGCCGCCTCTGCAGCTCTGCTCCGCGAACGGATTGGCCGCCTGCTGACCCTCGCCATTGAGACCTCAGCCTCATTGTTGGCTCGGTTGAGCAGCGTGGTTTTGAAGCGGGTTCGCCGTGCTCGACCCGCCGCCCAGATTAGGCGTCGCCGTCGCTTAGCGATGCTCACGTCGGCAGTCGCGGGCCTTGGTGCGGCGCCGTCTGTGATGGTTGATACGGCCGCCGCACAGTCGATGACTTATAACTACAGCGGCAGCACGGCGACATACACGACGCCCTTCACGGGCATCTTCACGATCACCGCTTACGGTGCCCAAGGTGGAAGCGGCAGCGTGGCGGGTGGCAAGGGGGCACAGGCCTCGGGCATCTTCAATCTGACGGGCAACGAAGAGCTTACGGTCGCCGTCGGTGGCGTCGGAACCTACAAGGTCTTTTCAGGTGGCGGCGGCGGCGGCAGCTTTATCATCGCACCGAACGCAACGCCGCTGGTCGTTGCCGGCGGTGGCGGTGGTGCGGGTTATTCGGCAAGCACGGGCGGTGGGGCCGGGCAGGCTACGACGGACGGTGAAGCCGGCGTGAGTGAGAATGGCCTCACCGGCGGTGCCGCCGGTACGAATGGCG
>NZ_JAKSYA010000132.1:0-4460 GCF_022829485.1 Methylobacterium sp. J-059 | reverse complement strand
CGAATGGTTGGCACCGACGACGCGCAGTAAGCGCATCACGCACCGTCGATCCGGGGCCTAAGTCCCATCGCTCCGCTTGCCGCGGGCGACCTCGCGCATGGCCTCGTCCGGCAGCGGCCGCTGAAGCTGCAATGCCTCCTCCACCGGCGCCTCCAGCCACGTGCGCCACTCCTCCGGCGTGGTCAGCAGCGCCGGCATCGCCTTCGGATGCACCGGCCCGACGACGCCGTTCGCCTCCGTCGTTAGGAAGGCGTAGAGCCGGTGTTCCTCCTCGACGGGCTCGTCGCGCTTCGGGCCGCGCACGCCCGTCCACGGTCGCCAGATCCCGGCGAAGGCGAACAGCGGCCGGTCCTCGTCGAGCGCGAACCACACCGGCGTCTTGCGCGGCTTGGTGTCCGCGTACTCGCTGAACGAGGATACCGGCACGAGGCAGCGCTGCTCCGGCTTCAGCCACGGGCGCCAGTAGGGCGACCTCACGTTCCGCACGTTCGTGACCGGGTGCTGCGGCCCCTTGCTCGACGGCGAGGGGAAGCCCCAGCGCATCATCGCCAACGCGCGCTCGCCCTCGGCCAAACGCACCACCGGCGCCATCTGGTCGGGGAAGATCGCCGGCAGCGGCGGCAGGTTGCCGGTCTCGTCGCGCTCGACCCCGAAGGCCTTGCGGATCGCGTCCTGGCCCCTGTCGAGGCTGTAGAGGTTGCACATCCCGACATCGTGCGCCGCCAAAGCGCGAAAGGGCAAGGCACGCTGCGCGAGCCCGATTGCATCCCGCATCATATGAATTCAAAATTCGCTCGCGCGACTTGCCCCGATGAAGGGCGAGCGCTGCGGAGGACCATCGATGAGCACTCGGCGCGACTTCCTGCATCTCACGGCCGCCGCGACGGCGGTCGGGGCCCTGGTCGGGTCAGCCTCGGCGCAGGCGCCAGCCTCGGGTCCGGGGCATCCGATACCCCCGCCGAGCGGAGAGGCTCTGCGTCTCGTCACCTTCGCACCCGACGCGGGCAGCACGCCGCGGCTCGGTGTGGTCCGCTCGGACGGGCGCGTCGTCGACCTGACGCAGGTTGGAGTGCCGGGCGTGGATCCGGCGCAGATGGTCTCGCTCATCACGGCAGGACCGGCCGCGCTCGATGCCGTGCGCCGGGCCGCGGCCGCCGGGGATGGCCCGCAGGTCGAGACGGTGCGGCTGCTGGCGCCGATCCCGGCACCGACGCGCAACATCTACGCGGTCGGCTGGAACTACTTGGAGCACTTCGCCGAGGGTCAGGCCGTCCGGGGGACGAACGCCGAGTACCCCGCCCATCCCGTGTTCTTCACCAAGGGCGTCAACACGATCAACGGCCCCTACGACCCGATCCCCTACGATGCTTCGGTGTCGACGGCGATCGACTGGGAGGTCGAGCTCGCCGTCATCATCGGCACGGGCGGACGCAACATCACAGAAGCCGACGCGATGGCCCACGTGTTCGGCTACAGCGTCATCAACGACACCACGGCGCGCGACATGCAGATCAAGCTGCACGGCGGGCAGTGGTTCAAGGGGAAGAGCCTGGACGGGTACGGACCGATCGGCCCGTGGATCGTGCCTGCATCCGACCTCGATCCCTCGAATCTCCGTCTCCTGACCCGCGTCAACGGCGTGGTGAAACAGGACGCCTCGACCGCTCAGATGTACTTCAAGGTCGCCCGCATCATCGCCGAGCTGTCGCACGGCCTCACCCTCGTGCCCGGCGACATCATCGCCACCGGCACGCCCCCCGGCATCGGCAACGCGCGCAAGCCGCCCGAATTCCTCAAGCCGGGCGATGTGATGGAGACGGAGATCGTCGGCCTCGGCACCCTGCGCAACGTGATCCAGGCCGTCCCGGCGTAAGAGGTTCGCCCTCGATCGAGAGGCGGGCGCTCAATCAGCCGGCCACCGCGATCGGCAGCGCGCCGACCTGCGTCGTGGGGCGCGGCGTTCGCATCTCGAACTTGGTGCCCCAAATCCGCACGGCCTCAAGGTCGGCACGGGTCAGCAGAACGCTGCCAACCGTCATGGGGTCCGGCACGCAACGATTTTGCAACGCAACACGTTGGCTTGGTATGCCAAGCGTCACCCCCTTCGAAATCACGATCTTAGCGGCCGGCGCCCAGCGTACCCTGTTCGCCTCGACCGAGCGGGAGGCGGCTCTGATGGCCGAGTCGGTGCTGCGTCGTCTGGACGGTAAGCCTGCCCTTATCGGTTTCTGGATCGACGCCCCGGATCGGGGCGCCCTGAAGCGCCTGGGAGCCTACCTCGGAAATGTGCTCGTCGAGATGACGGGTACGGGTGAGGTGCTGGTATAGACGGCGTGTTCCAGATCGCCGCCGCCGACGAGACCGGCGAGCTGGAAGGCGCAACGCTCCTGGGCAGTTCGGCGAGGTGCCGGAGGATTTCGCCGAGAGCCTGCGGGGCGGATAACGGTACGGGAAACCCGCCCGATGGACCGGGCGGGTTGTCGCGAGCCTAGGGATTTCCGGCGTCGCCGCCGCCCTGCGCTTGGTCCTTGTCATCCCCCAGCCGATTGGCCGAGTGATCCTGGTACTGCTCGGTCTGCACGGTCTTGCTGTCCAGGCCGCGCTCATCCCCATGCTGGGCCTTGTCGCGATTGCTGAGCACCGCGTTGTCCTCGATCACGCCTTCCGGCAACTCGGTCATCGCTCCCGAGCCCGATCCCTTGCCCTGGCTTCCAGGGTGCATGCCGTGCTTGCCTGCATTCGCCATCGTCGCTCTCCTGTCGTTCCAGGGGGCGGATCGATACGCCCCCGCCGGATGAGCAGGGCAAACCGATCGCTGCAGGGCTCGTTCCTGTGGCACGTGAACGCGTACGGTTCGGCCCCGCCCCGGTCTGCTCATGGGACGGGGGAATCCCGGATCTCACCGCGTCTCGACGACGCCGTCGCTGGGGCTATCCTGCCGGGATGCGACGAGCGTCTGGCACGGTAACGGCTTGGCAACCGCACGCGCGTGAAAATCGCGGCATGCCGACCTTGTCCGCCCCGCGCCTACTCACCTTCCTCGCTTCCGCGGTGCTGATCGGCCTGGCGGTCGCCAGCCTCTACACGAAGGTCCCGATGGTCGGGCGCACGGTGCTCGCGCACCGGCAGTGGTTCTTCATCGGCGCCTACGCTCTGCTCGCGCTCGGGGTGACGACCAAGAGCCTTTGAACCACCCGCCGGGTCGACACGACCGCAGGTGCCGCTAAGTCGACGCTGCGAGGGTCTCCATGAGGCTTGCCGCGCGGGGTGAGCCACGGCCTCGCGGAGGTGGGCCTGCATTCTCAGGGCGTAGCTCAGAAGCTGCCCGACGTGATCCTCGATCGGATCGCAGACCTTCACGCACCGCATCGGGGCCGGAACGATTTGACCCCGAAGCACCCTCCGACCACACCGGCCGTAGGTGCCCTTGTTCCAGGCCGAACGTGCGGACCGTGCGCGGCTTGCTGCCGGGTTCCCGCGATCGAGGTGCTTGCCAAGCCTGCGGGCGTCCTCTGTCGGCATAGCACTGGGACGGCGTGCGGGATCTATCAGGATCGCCCTGAGGTGTGCGTGCGGTGGTACTGTCTCTGGCGCAAGATCGGCGCATTGCCGAACGCGCTGAGGCCAGACCGATCAGGGGTGATCTTCGCGATCGAGGGCAGTGCGCCTTGCGCGAATGGTCTCGAAGGGGCCTGCGTCGTGGGTCGCGCCGTGAAAGGAGCGGGTGCTATCGGGAGTGCGGAAGCGACCGAGGCGTTCGCTATGTTCGTCCGCGAAGGGTCGTTGCCGGTGTGGAAGGTGTCCAACCGTAAGGCGACCCTGATGCGCCCCGATCAGCGCACCCAAGCACTGTAGATTCGGGGCGCCGACTCTGCCGGAGGCGGGCTTTTCAGGTGCTTTGCCCATCCCCCGGACGGGACAGTTTTAGGCTGCCTTCAGATTGCCGGCAGACAGCTTGCCGCTGCGCTTGTCGGTCTCTTCCTCATAAGAGACCTTCTGGCCCTCGACCAGGTTTTGCATCCCGGCGCGCTCGACGGCCGAGATGTGAACGAACACATCCTTGCCGCCGTCATTCGGCTCGATGAAGCCGTAGCCCTTGGTCTCGTTGAACCACTTAACGGTGCCGATGCTCATAGAAGTTCCTAGACGTCTCGGGCGCACCAAAGCGGGGCGCTCGCAGGCCAAACGGATGGCCCTCACGCGACGTTCCAAAGAGCGAAGCCCGCCGCGGCGGTGCCGGGCGGGCTGAGCCTCGTCAAGGCCATACGGGCCCGAACTGGTTTACATGCCGTGGCGCATCATGCCCCGACGATGCATGCGGTGGCGCATCATCGGCCGGCGCATCATACGACGATGCATCATCCGGCGCTCCATGCGGACATTCGTCACCAGCTCGGCGGGTGCGGCCACAGCGGCGGACGGGCCCATCGGTGCAGCGGAGGCGGACGTGGAGAGCGACG
>NZ_JAKSYA010000130.1:0-111180 GCF_022829485.1 Methylobacterium sp. J-059 | reverse complement strand
CTGATCATGGCGACGCAGCGTCCGTCGGTGGACGTGATCACCGGGACGATCAAGGCGAACTTCCCGACCCGGATCAGCTTCCAGGTGACGAGCAAGATCGACTCGCGCACGATCCTGGGCGAGATGGGCGCCGAGCAGCTCCTGGGCCAGGGCGACATGCTGTTCATGGCCGGCGGCGGGCGCACGACCCGGGTGCACGGGCCGTTCTGTTCGGATTCGGAGGTCGAGAGCGTGGTCGCCCACCTCAAGCGCCAGGGCCGCCCGGCCTACCTCGAGGCGGTCACCGCCGACGACGGGTCCGACGAGGCGCCGAAATCGGCCGGCAGGGGCAAGGGCAAGGCCGAGGCGGTCGAGGCCGAGACCGAGGAGGCCGACCTTCCGGTCTTCGACGTCGGCGCTTTCGTGGCGGCGTCGGGCGGCGAGGCCGGCGACCTCTACGAGCAGGCGATCCAGGTGGTCTTACGCGACCGCAAGGCGTCGACCAGCTACATCCAGCGCCGCCTGCAGATCGGCTACAACCGCGCCGCGTCGATCATGGAGCGGATGGAGATCGAGGGCATCGTCGGACAGGCCAACCACGCCGGCAAGCGCGAGATCCTGGTCGAGGGCGCACCCCACGCCGCCAGCATGTACGACGACGAGTGACGACGAGGCGCCGGCCGGAAACGCGGCCGGCGTCGCATCTTCGCCACAGGGCGCCGCTCTAACGGCATCCGACGACACGGCCCGGCGCCCCGAGGGGGCATCACGGCGCGACGGGCGTTTCGCACGCCTTCGCGCTTGAAGCCGACCATCGCTTGCGGGACGCCGCACCCGCCCAGGAGACGCCTGACCATGCTCGGCCGCCGCACCCGACTTGCCGGATCGCTCCTCGCGGTCGCGGCCTGGATCGCCCCGGTGGCGCCGGCCGACGCACAGGTCAGCAGCTTCCTCGACGGCCTGTTCGGCCGCAAGGAGCAGCCCGCTCCCGCGCCCGAGCCCGAGGCGGCCCCCGCCGCACCGGCTGCGGCACCCGCGAAGAAGACGGTCGCCAAGCCTGCGGCCAAGGATGCGAGCAAGGATTCGGTGAAGGACGCGAAGTCGCGCTCGGCCGAGAAGCCCGCCGCCAAGCCGGTCGCCGCCAAGCCCGCCGCGGCGGATGCGAAGGTCGCCGCCGTCGGCGCGCCAACCCCCGCCCCGGCCGCCGCCTCCGACGAGGCGCCGGACGCCGCCACCGTGCTGGCCCAGGCCAACGCCTACTTCAACGGCATGAGCACGCTCACCGGCTCGTTCATCCAGATCGCCGCGGACGGGCGGAAGATCGGCGGCAAGCTCACCATCGCCAAGCCCGGGCGCCTGCGCTTCGACTACGACGCGCCCTCGCCGCTGGAGGTGGTGGCCGACGGCACCTCGGTGGCGGTGCGCGACCGCAAGCTCGCGACCCAGGACCTGTACTTCATCGCGCAGACCCCGCTGAAATTCCTGGTCCGCGAGAAGATCGACCTCGCCCGCGACCTCACCGTCACCGACGTCTCGAACGACCCGGGCGGCGTCCGCATCAGCCTGGAGGACCGCGCCACGCTCGGCGGGACCTCGAAGATCCAGCTGTACTTCGATGCCGACATGAAGGTGCTCGGCCAGTGGCGGATCACCGATCCGCAGGGCTACCTCACCACCGTGCAGCTCTCGAACCTGCAGAAGGGCAAGGCCGTCGACGGCAACCTGTTCTTCATCAATTACGGGCGCCCCGAGGACAAGGCGATGCAGGAGCGGATCAAGCAGTCCCAGACCCCCTGAGGTCCGCGAAAGTCCGCCATGGTGAGGCTTCCTTAACGCTTTCCGCATCGATCCGGGGAAGGACGTCCCGAAGCGCGCCGATCGGCGTGGCCTGGCGCGCCGGTGAACCCGCCGTCAAGGCGCGCCGCCCGATCCTGCCCCCTCGATCGATTCGAGGAAGGGTTCGACATGGAAATCGCCAGGCTGCTCCACACCTTCGCAGGCCCCGTCGCCGCGTTCCTCGCGGTGGTGCCGGGCCTTCGCCGCCCGGCCGGCCCGCCGCCGCCGGTGCTGGACGGGCCGACGATGACGAACGTCGACTTCCCGGCCGTCCGGCCGCCGAGCGCGACGTACTGGCCCGAGCGCTCCTGCATCCTCTCGGGCCGCCCCGAGCAGACCGCGACCTACGTCTACGAGAGCCCCGACAAGCTGTTCGCCGCCGGGATCTGGACCTGCCGGCCGGGCAAGTTCCGCATCGATTTCGGCCGGGACGAGTTCATCCACCTGCTCGAAGGCGCGGTGACCGTCACCGACGCCGAGGGCCGTTCGAAGACCTATCGCGCGGGCGACGCCTTCGTCACGCCGAAGGGCTTCTCCGGCACCTGGGACGTGATCGAGCCGGTGCGGAAGCACTTCACCTATTACGGCGCGGTCGATTGAGGGCCCTCACGCCGCCTGCGGGCGCCAGCGATCGAGCTCGCTGTCGATCGCGCCTTCGGTGCCGCGCATGAACTCGGCGGCCGGCAGGCCCGGCGCCAGGGTGGCGAGGTAGCTCACCGTCACGGTGCCGGCGCGCGTCGACGACCCGGTCGGCCAGTACAGCCCGGAATTGACCGCTACCGGCAGCACCGGCAGGCCGAGACGCCCGTACAGCAGCTCGACGCCGCGCTTGAACTGCAGCTTCTCGTCGATGGTGCCGCGGGTGCCCTCGGGGAAGATCAGCACCGAGCGGCCGTCGGCCACCGCGGCGCGGCTCTCGTCGATCATCGTGCGCAGGGCCTGGGTGCCGTTGGCGCGGTCGATGATGATCATCGGCGAGCGCCGCAGGAACCAGCCGACCACGGGGATCGCGACGAGCTCGCGCTTGGCGATGATCGCCACGTCGGGCACCAGGATCAGGAAGGCCAGCGTCTCCCAGGCCGACTGATGGTTGGCGACGATCAGGCAGGGCTCGGCCGGGATGCGCTCGCGCCCCTCCTCGACGTAGCGCAGGCCGCAGATCGTGCGGAGCCCGAACAGGATGCCCCGCGCCCACAGGCGCGTCGCCGCGCGGATCGGCCGGACCGGTGAGCCGGAGGCGGCCAGCACCGCGAGCGGTGCCAGGAACAAGGCCGTCCAGGCGGCCCAGTAGGCGTTGAACAGGACGGAGCGGATGCGCGGCAAGGGGCTATGTCTCTGGCGTGTCGTCGAGCGGGGCCGACCGATGGTCTTTGCGCGGACATACCCCGTCGTCCGGGGCGGAGCACGCCATTTCCGCAGGCCGCCCGGTCGCAGCGTCGATCGCGCCGGCGAATCGCGCTATCCACCGGCCTCCCCCCGACAACCGCGAGCGTTTCAGTTGCGCCTCACCGTCACGTCCTGGAACATCAACTCGGTGCGCCTGCGCATCGATCTCGTGCTGCGCTTCCTCGCCGAGGCGAAGCCCGACGTGCTGTGCCTGCAGGAGACCAAGTGCCCGGACGACGCCTTCCCGCTGAAGGCCCTGCGCGGCTCGGGCTACGAGAACGTCGTCTTCGCCGGGCAGAAGGGCTACAACGGCGTCGCGATCCTGTCGCGGTTTCCGCTCGTCACCCGCGCGGTGATGAGCTTCTGCGAGCGCCAGGACGCGCGCCACATCTCGGCGGAGCTCGGCCCCGAGGCCGGCGCCGCGGCGGGCATCGCGCTGCACGACTTCTACGTGCCGGCCGGCGGCGACGTGCCCGACACCGCGCTCAACCCGAAATTCGCGCACAAGCTCGACTTCCTGCGCGACCTGCGCGCCTGGGGCGGGCGGCGCGTGAAGGGCCCCGCGATCCTCGTCGGCGACCTCAACGTCGCGCCGCTGGAGCACGACGTCTGGTCGCACAAGCAGCTGCTCGACGTGGTGAGCCACACCCCCGTCGAGACCGAGGCGCTGGAACGCTTGCGCAACGAGGCCGGCTGGGTCGACACCGCGCGCCTGCTGACGCCGCCGCCGGAGAAGATCTTCACCTGGTGGAGCTACCGCTCGCCCGACTGGGCGGCGGCCGACAAGGGCCGCCGCCTCGACCATGCCTGGGTCTCGCCCGACCTCGCCGGCACCGTGCGCAAGGTCGAGGTCGCGCGCGAGGCCCGCGGCTGGGAGCGCCCGTCCGACCACGCGCCCGTGACGTTGACGCTGGAGCTTTGACCGGAACGCGAACGGGGCCGGCGCATTGCATCTTCACACGCTCGTGAAGAAGGTTCGCCGACCCCATGCGAAAGATCCTGCTCGCCTTCCTGCTGCCGAAGGTCGTCTCGTATCTCCGCCGCCGCTACGGCGGCGCCCAGACCCCGCACCGCCGCTCGTTCTGAGCGTCCGCACCCAGCCTCATGGGTCAGGCCCCATGAGGCTCGGTTCCAGCTCTAAGCCCGCGACGCGCCCGCCCTCACCCGGCGGGCGTTCCTGCGTCCGTAGCCCGCGTAGAGGGCGAGACCGAGCGTCAGCCAGACCGCGAGGCGGATCCAGGTCTGGCCCGGCAGGCCCGCCATCAGCAGCAGGCAGGACAGGATGCCGAGGCTCGCCACCAGCCCGACCGCCGGGACCCGGAACGGGCGCGGCCGCTCCGGCTCGGTCCGGCGCAGGATCAGCACGGCGGTGCAGACCAGCACGAAGGCGAAGAGCGTGCCGATGCTGACCAGCTCGCCGAGTTCCTCAATCGGCACGAGGCCGGCCACGAGCGCGGTCATCAGGCCGATCGTCGCCTGGCTCAGCATGGGCGTGCGCGTCGTTGGGCTCACCCGCGCGAACAGCCGCGGCAGCAGGCCGTCGCGGGCCATCGCGTAGAAGACCCGCGCTTGGCCGTAGAGCGCGGTCAGCGTCGAGGTCGTCAGCCCGATCAGCGCGCCGAGCTTGATCGCGACGGCGAAGCCGCCGAGCCCGATCGCGTCGATCGCCTTGGCGATCGGGTCGGCGACGTTCAGCGCCCGGTAGGGCACGAGCCCGGTGATCACCGCGGCGACCGCGACGTAGAGCACCGTGCTCACCGCCAGGGACCCGAGCAGGCCGATCGGCGCGTCGCGCTGCGGGTCGCGGGTCTCGCCGGCGGCGGTCGAGACCGTCTCGAAGCCGATGAAGGCGAAGAACACCACGCCGGCGCCGCGCAGGATGCCGCTCCAGCCGAATTCCCCGAAGGTGCCGGTGTTCTCCGGGATGAACGGGTGCCACAGCTCCGGCTTCAGGTGCGCCGCCCCGACGCCGACGAAGCCAAGGATGATCGCGACCTTCAGCGCCACCATCGCGGTGTTGACGAGCGAGGCCTCGCGGCTGCCGCGCATCAGGAGCGCCGTCAGCGCGAGCACGATCCCTGCGGCGGGCAGGTTGACGAGGGCGCCTCCGCCGGGCGCCGCGGCGAGCGCCGCCGGCAGGCGCAGGCCCGCATCCGCGAGCAGGCTCTGCGCGTAGCCCGACCAGCCCACCGCGACGGTGGCGGCGGCGAAGGCGAATTCGAGGACGAGGTCCCAGCCGATAATCCAGGCGCAGAGCTCGCCGAGCGTCGCGTAGGTGTAGGCGTAGGTCGAGCCCGGCACCGGGATCATCGCGGCCAGCTCTGCGTAGCACAGCCCGACGAAGGCGCAGGCGATCCCGCCGGCGACGAAGGACAGGACGAGGCCGGGGCCGGCATAGTCCGCCGCCGCGGTGCCGGTGAGGACGAAGATTCCCGCCCCGATCGTCGCGCCGAGGCCGATGCAGACCAGCCCGAACGCCGACAGGCTCCGCGCCAGCGCCGGCCCGTGGTCGTCCTCATACCCGGCGACGAGCGCGGCGACGGATTTCTTCGCGGCGAAGAAGCCTGTGGTCATGGCGTGGCGATGTCCGAGCCCGCGGAAGATGCAGCGAGGCTGCGGCAAGTGCCGCGCCAGCGATAGCCGAGCCACGGAAAGTTTTTCAGGGTCGTCCGCGACGGAGCGCTCAGGCACCGGCCGGACGCCGAATCGAGCACGGGTCCCTTCTCCCAGGGGGAAAAGGACAGGATGAGGGGCGTGAGCTTTCGGAGAGTCACGCCCCTCTCCCCGACACACTTTTCATGGGAGAGCGAGCGCGGCGTGCTTCGCAGGATCCATCCGGCGCCGTCACGCCGCGATGGAGACCGGATCGATCGCAGGGCGGCGTCCGCGAACGCCCCGCTCAGCGGCGCTCGTACAGCAGCCGCGCGCGGATCGTGCCCGGGATCGCGCGGATCTCGGCGAGCAGGGTCTCGGCGTCGGCGTTGGTGGCGTCGGTCTCGAGCACCACGTAACCGACCTCGCCGTCGGTCTGGTAGAACTGCCCGGCGATGTTGATGCCCGCGCTCGAGAACACCGCGTTGAGGCGGTTGAGCATGCCGGGCAGGTTCTGCTGCACGTGGATGAAGCGCGCGCCGGTCGGGCGCGGCGGGAGCTGCACCTGCGGGAAGTTCACCGCGCCGATGGTCGAGCCGATGTCGGAGTAATCCACCAGCTTGCGCGCGACCTCCGAGCCGATGCGCTCCTGCGCCTCCTCGGTCGAGCCGCCGACGTGGGGTGTGAGGATCACGTTCTCCAGGCCCTGGAGCGGCGAGACGAAGCGCTCCTGGTTCGAGCCGGGCTCGACCGGGAAGACGTCGACGGCGGCGCCGGCGAGGTGCCCGTCGCGCAGGGCCCGTGCGAGCGCGTCGAGGTCGACGACGGTGCCGCGGGCGTTGTTGATCAGGTACGCGCCCGGCTTCATCGCGCGGATCTCGGCCTCGCCGATCATGTTGGCGGTGGCGTCGGTCTCGGGCACGTGCAGCGAGACCACGTCGCTCTGGGCGAGCAGCTCGGCGAGCGAGGCGGTCGGCTCGGTGTTGCCGTGGCGGAGCTTGTCGGTGTGGTCGTAGAAGACGACCCGCATGCCCATGGCCTCGGCCAGCGTCGAGAGCTGCGTGCCGATGTTGCCGTAGCCGACGATGCCGAGCGTCTTGCCGCGCACCTCGACCGAGCCGGCCGCCGACTTGTCCCACTGGCCGGCATGCGCCCCGACCGAGCGCGGCACGATCCGGCGCAGGAGCATCACGATCTCGCCGATGACGAGCTCGGCGACCGAGCGGGTGTTCGAGAACGGCGCGTTGAACACCGGCACGCCGCGCCGCCGCGCGGCGTCGAGGTCGACCTGGTTGGTGCCCACCGAGAAGCAGCCGACCGCGAGCAGGCGGTCGGCGGCGTCGAGGGCCGCCGCGTCGAGCTGCGTGCGCGAGCGGATGCCGAGGATGTGGATGCCCTTCAGGGCCTCGTGCAGCGCATCGCGGTCGAGCGCCTTCGGCAGGCGGACGAGGTTGGTGTAGCCGGCCGCGCGCATCAGCCCGACGGCGCTGTCGTTGATGCCTTCGAGCAGCAGCACCCGGATCCTGTCCTTCGGCAGCGACAGCTTCTCGGGCAGGGCCAGGGTTTCGAGCAGCGGGAGCGGTTCGGAGTTCATGGTGCGATCGGCCGTTCGACGAGGGCGCCTCCGGGCGCCGAAGGCCGGCAGCGATAGGAGCGGTGATTTCGCGATGCAACGACGCGGGCGGATGGCTGGGATGCATCGGCTTTCCGGTGCGACCGTTCCGTCATGCGAAATGGCCGCCGCTCACCCGCGCGGGCGGGCGGCCCGCGCGGCGCCGAGTTCGGCGATCTGCCGGGTCTGCGCGCGGATCAGATCCTCCAGCTGCTCGGTCCGGATGCGGTCGAGCTTGTCGTGCAGGGACACGATCTCGATCTCGGCGCGCAGGTTGACCTCGTAGTCGAGGCCGGCGGCGATGCGGTCGCGCTCGGCCTGTCGGTTCTGCGACATCAGGATCACCGGCGCCTGCAACGCCGCGACCATCGACAGGATCAAGTTGAGAAAGATGTAGGGATAGGCGTCAAAGCCGCCCCCCGACCCTGCGAGGACGACGGTGTTCAGGACCACCCAGCCGACGAGCAGGCCGGTGAAGGCGATGATGAACCCCCACGAGCCGCCGAGCCTGGCGACCCGGTCGGCGAGGCGTTCGCCGAAATCCGGGCCCGCGCGCGACGTCGCGGCGGCGCCCGCGTCGCGGGCATGGACGCGCCCGGCGATGTGCGCGAGGACGCGCCGATCGTGCGGCGACAGGCAGCCCAAGCCCTGATCCAGGAGCTGCCGGGCGAGCCGGGCGACCGCCTCGTCTCCGCCGGCGGACATGCCGGTGCCCCTCTCCTGCTACGTCGCCATGCCCTTCACGAGGCGTTCGATGGCGTCGAGGGCATCGCCGATGCGTGCGGTCTGGGCCAGGATCTTCCCGGCTTCGACCTTGGCGTTCGCATCCGTCTGCCACCAGATGCCGCCGTCGATGTTCCGGATCATCGTCGTGAGGCGGTCGTTCTGGACACCCATCGCCTCGATCGCAGTCTGACAGATCATGATGTCGCCCCCTGATGTTCAGCGAACATATCCCAAGCGGGCGGGCAGCAGCGAAGAATTCGCATCGCGGCCCGGGAGACGCCCGGTGGCCGGGACTGGCGCCGCGAACCGTTTCGTGTATGGTCCGCGCGGCCTCGGCCCGGCGACGGGCGGGGCCGAAACCGCTTGGACCAACGACCCTGCTGGACGACATCCCGGCATCGGCCAAGGCTCGAGCATGCCTCAGGCGCCGTCCTCCCGATCCGGAGGGGCGGCCGCATGGCGCTTCTGAAAACCTCACCTGAAAGGCACTGCGATGTCGATCTCGGCAGAGCGCAAGACCGCGCTCATCAAGGAATACGCGACCGTCGCCAAGGACACCGGCTCGCCGGAGGTCCAGGTGGCGATCCTCACCGAGCGGATCACCAACCTCACCAGCCACTTCAAGACCCACGGCAAGGACAACCATTCCCGCCGCGGCCTCCTGAAGATGGTCTCGCAGCGCCGCTCGCTGCTCGACTACGTGAAGCGTCGCGACGAGGCCCGCTACCGCAGCCTCATCGAGCGCCTCGGCATCCGCCGCTAATCCAGCCCACGCGGTTCCGAGCCCGGCTCGGGACCGCTTTTTTCAAGATCTCGGGTGGCCGGAACGGGTCCGGCCCCGCGAGCAACGGGCGACTTCGAGGCGCGAACACCAGGGACAGGATCGCGGGGCACTCCTTCGGCCGGAGTGCCCCGCCGTCTTGCCCCTGGCCGCGCCGGGTTCGCCCGCCGCATGATGGCAAGGACGACAAGAATGTTCGACGTACAACGTGAAGAGCTGATGTGGGGCGACCGCCGCCTCGTTCTGGAGACCGGCAAGGTCGCCCGCCAGGCCGACGGCTCGGTGATGGCCACCTACGGCGAGACCTCGGTTCTCGCCACCGTCGTCTCCTCCAAGGAGCCGAAGGTCGGGATCGACTTCCTGCCGCTGACCGTGAACTACCAGGAGCGCGCCTACGCCGCCGGCCGCATCCCCGGCGGCTACTTCAAGCGCGAGGGCCGGCCGTCCGAGAAGGAGACGCTGGTCTCCCGCCTGATCGACCGCCCGATCCGCCCGCTCTTCGTCGAGGGCTGGCGCAACGACACCCAGGTCGTCGTGACCGTGCTCACCCACGACCTCGAGAACGATCCCGACATCCTGGCGATGGTCGCGGCCTCGGCGGCGCTCACCCTGTCCGGCGTGCCGTTCATGGGCCCGATCGGCGCCGCCCGCGTCGGCTACGCCAACGGCCAGTACGTGCTCAACCCGCCGGTCCCGGAGATGGACGGCGCGGTGCTCGACCTCGTCGTCGCCGGCACCACCGACGCGGTGCTGATGGTCGAGTCGGAGGCCAAGGAGCTGTCCGAGGAGATCATGCTCGGCGCCGTGATGTTCGGCCACAAGCACTTCCAGCCGGTGATCGAGGCGATCGTGCGCCTGGCCGAGAAGGCCGCCAAGGAGCCGCGCGCCTTCTCGCCGCCGGAGAATGCCGACGTCGAGGCCGCCGTGCTCGGCGTCTGCGAGTCCGAGTTGCGCGACGCCTACAAGATCACCGTCAAGCAGGAGCGCTACAAGGCCGTCGACGCCGTGAAGGCGAAGGTGGTCGCGGCTCTGTGCCCGGCCGAGGGCGAGCAGAAGTTCGCCCCCGAGAAGGTCAAGGCCGCGTTCAAGGAGGCCCAGTCGAAGGTGGTCCGCTGGAACATCCTCGACACCGGCTCGCGCATCGACGGCCGCGACGTGAAGACCGTCCGCCCGATCGAGAGCCAGGTCGGCGTGCTGCCGCGCGCCCACGGCTCGTCGCTGTTCACCCGCGGCGAGACCCAGGCGCTCGTGGTCGCGACGCTGGGCACCGGCGAGGACGAGCAGTACATCGACGCGCTGCAGGGGACCTACAAGGAGACCTTCCTGCTGCACTACAACTTCCCCCCCTACTCGGTGGGCGAGACCGGCCGCATGGGCTCCCCCGGCCGCCGCGAGATCGGCCACGGCAAGCTCGCCTGGCGCGCGATCCACCCGGTGCTGCCGCCGGCCCACGAGTTCCCGTACACGATCCGCGTCGTGTCCGAGATCACCGAGTCGAACGGCTCGTCCTCGATGGCCTCGGTCTGCGGCGGCTCGCTGTCGCTGATGGATGCGGGCGTCCCGCTGCGCCGTCCCGTCGCCGGCATCGCCATGGGCCTCATCCTCGAGGGCGAGCGCTACGCGGTGCTCTCCGACATCCTCGGTGACGAGGACCACCTCGGCGACATGGACTTCAAGGTGGCCGGCACGGACGAGGGCATCACCTCGCTCCAGATGGACATCAAGATCGCCGGCATCACCGAGGAGATCATGCAGGTCGCCCTCGCCCAGGCGAAGGACGGCCGCGCCCACATCCTCGTGGAGATGGCCAAGGCGCTCACCGCCGCCCGCCCCGAGCTCGGCGAGTACGCGCCGCGCATCGAGACCATGCAGATCCCCACCGACAAGATCCGGGAAGTGATCGGCACCGGCGGCAAGGTGATCCGCGAGATCGTCGAGAAGACCGGCGCCAAGATCAACATCGACGATTCCGGCACCGTGAAGATCGCCTCGGCCGACGGCAAGGCGATCAAGGCGGCCTACAACTGGATCCGCTCGATCGTCGCGGAAGCCGAGCCGGGCATGATCTACGAGGGTACCGTCGTGAAGACGATGGAGTTCGGCGCCTTCGTGAACTTCTTCGGCGCCAAGGACGGCCTCGTCCACATCTCGGAGCTCGCCGCCCAGCGGGTCGCCAAGGTGACGGACGTCGTCAGCGAGGGCCAGAAGGTCAAGGTGAAGTTCCTCGGCCAGGACGATCGCGGCAAGATCCGCCTCTCGATGAAGGTCGTCGACCAGGAGACCGGCGAGGACCTCACCGAGAAGCTCAAGGCCGAGCGCGCCGAGCGCGGCGAGCCCGAGCGCGAGGAGCGGGCCCCGCGCGAGCGGAGCGAGCGCAGCAGCCGCGGCGAGCGTCGCCAGTCGAACGACTGATCGTCCGGACCCGCGGTCCTGACGGCGAAGACGGCGCGGTCCCCTCGGGGCCGCGCCTTTTTCGTGGGCGGTTCCGGCGCGGCGGCAAGGAACGCCGGCCTTCGGAGGGCGTTCGATCCGCGACCCCAACAGGAGCGCACCCGACCCCATGGCCAACGACATGATCCACGACATCTTCAGCGGCGAGCCGAACCTCAGCACCACCGAGCGCGCGGTTTCGGTGGCGCTCGGCCTCGGCATCGCGGCGGCGGCCGCGCAGCCGCGCCCGAACAAGTGGCTGAGCCTCGCGGCCCTCGTGGTCGGCGTCGGCCTCGCATTGCGCGGCGCCACCGGCCATTGCGCAATCAAGGCGGCCTCCGACCACATCTGAGCATCGGACCCGTCGCAACGAAGAAGGGGGCGCCTCGCGGCGCCCCCTTTTCTACGTCGTCGTCCGTGTCGGCGAGCGCGACCTCAGAGCGTGGTGGTGCGGCCGCGGCTTGCGATGAAGCCGTAGATCGCGAGGACGACGATCGCGCCGACCACGGCGCCGATGAAGCCCGCGCCCTGGTTCGGGCCGTACCAGCCGAGCGCCTGGCCGAGGAAGGTGGCGACGAAGGCGCCGACGATGCCGAGGATGGTAGTCAGGATGAAGCCCGACGGCTCGTTCGAGCCGGGCATGATGAACTTGGCGACGATGCCGGCGAGGAAACCGATGACGATGGTCCAGAGAATACCCATGACGAACCCCTTGGCGACGTGACGCCTGACGATGTGACGCCGCTTTCGGATGACGCGACGCTGGAACGGTGTTGAAACGCACGGTGGCAGCGGGGGTTGCGACGGATTGGCCGTCGCCGGATCTTTTTCCGCACTGCAATGGGCCAAGGCCGCCGGCCCGGCGCCCCTTTACCTCGCCCGCGCCCGACGGCAGAAGCGATCCGAAGATCAGCCGGGGGACAGGACATGACGATCGAACGCTTCGAGCCGGGCGCGCGGATGGCGCAAGGCGTGGCCTACGGCGACACGGTGTATCTCGCCGGCCAGGTCGCCGCCGACACGGTCGGCACCGGCGTCACCGCGCAGACGCAGGCCATCCTCGGCCAGATCGAGCGCCTGCTGGCGGCTGCCGGCAGCGACAAGGAGCGGATCCTGATGGCGACGATCTACCTGGCCGACATGGGCACCTTCGCCGAGATGAACGCCGCCTGGGACGCCTGGGTGTCGAAGGACAACCCGCCCGGCCGCGCCACGGTCGAGGCCAAGCTCGCCGGGCCGGAATACCTCGTCGAGATCGTCGTCGTCGCCGCGCGGTCGGGCGCATGAGGGCCGCCGCCCTCGCCCGCGCGATCCTCCTCGCGGGCCTCACGCTCGCGAGCGGGCCGGCGCTGGCGGCGGGGCCGGAGCGGGTCGTCAACATCTACAACTGGTCGGACTACATCGATCCGAAGGTGCTCGAGGCCTTCACCCGCGAGACCGGGATCAAGGTGGTCTACGACACCTACGACAACAACGAGATCCTCGAGACCAAGCTGCTCGCCGGCAAGTCCGGCTACGACGTGGTGGTGCCGTCGGGGCCGTTCCTGCAGCGGCTGATCAGGGCCGGCGCGTTCCTGCCCCTCGACAAGGCCAAGCTGACGAACCTCGGCAACGTCTGGCCGGAGATCGCCGGGCGCCTCGCCGCCTACGATCCGGGCAACGCCTACGCCGTCGACTACATGTGGGGCACCACCGGGCTCGGGCTCAACCTCGGGCTGGTGCGCGAGCGTCTCGGCGCCGGCGCCGCGCTCAACACCTGGAACCTCGTCCTCAACCCGGCCTCAGCGAACAAGCTCAAGGATTGCGGGATCATGATGCTCGACTCGCCCGAGGACCTGATCCCGAGCATGCTGCCGACCTTCGGCCTGAAGAGCGACTCCAAGCGCTGGGACGACATTACCCAGGTCGCCGACGCGCTCTTCAAGGTGCGCGGGACGGTGCGGAAGTTCCACTCGTCGGAATACATCCAGTCGCTCGCCAACGGCGATCTCTGCGTCGCGGTCGGCTATTCCGGCGACGTGCTCCAGGCGAAGAAGCGGGCCGACGAGGCGAAGAACGGCGTCGAGATCGCCTACCTCATCCCGAAGGAGGGCACGCTGATGTGGTTCGATGCCTTCGCGATCCCCAAGGACGCCCCCCATGCGGCGGAGGCGCTGAGCTTCATCGACTACATGCTGCGCCCCGAGGTTGCGGCGGCCAACACCAACTTCGTGTCCTATGCCAGCGGCAACCTGCCCGCGAAGAAGCTCGTGAAGCCGGACATCCTGGCCAATGCCGGCATCTATCCCGACGACGCGACGATGCCGCGGCTCTCGGTCAACACCGCCTGGGACGACCGCACCCAGCGCTTCGTCACCCGGGCCTGGACGCGGGTGCGCACCGGCAAGTGAACCGTCAAGTGAGCCGTCGCCGCGGGGAGCGCGCACGAAAAAGCCCGGCGCGATGGCCGGGCTTCGATCGTCGCGGGCGACCGTGATCAGTCCTTGAGGTCGGCCGGCACCTTGCCGCCGTTCTCCTCGAGCTTCTTGATCACCTGCTTGTGCAGCCAGACGTTCATCGTGGCCGAATCGTCCTTGTCGCCGGTGTAGTGCAGCTCGTCGGCGAGCTGCTTGCGGGCGGTCAGGCTCGAATCGAGATCGAGGAGCTTCATCAGGTCCACGATCGAGGTGCGCCAGTTCAGCGTCTGGGAATTCTTCTGGGCCATGCCGTTGAGCACCGCCTCCACGTCCACGGGCTCGCCCGAGGCGGACGGCGTCGCGTCGGCCGTGGTGGTCGAGGCCGGGCTGCTGGCGCCGCCGGCATCCGCGGTCGAGGGGGCCGCCGCGGAGGAGGCGCCTCCGAACGGATGCAGGATCTTGCTGACGATGCTGCCGAGTAGGCTCATGAGATCATTCCCTCGATCGATGCCGCGGAAAAGCGCCGCAGTCGCGTGACAACGGGAGCCGGACCGGCCTGTTCCGACCGCGCCGCAACGTCAGCGGAAGAGCGGCAGGGCGGCTCCGAGCAGGGCGAGGCCGGCGAGCAGGCAGAGCCCGCTCCATCGTTCCAGCATCGGCGCCCGATCCGGGTCGCGCGTCGACATGCGGGCAAGGCCAACGCCGCAGGTCAGGCAAGCGAAGCTGAGCATCGCGACGATCATCCCCAAGGCAGACTTCTCTGGTGGAAAGGATGGATGCCTTATACAGAAATGAATGGCAATAAAATTCGACTCTGTGGATATCTCTCAGACACGCTTTCTATGAGTACAGAACCGTTTTCCAGCATCTGAAAGTTGCATTGGAATACCTAGGCGATTTTGCGCGGATTCATCCTTCGTAACCATGTGGTCGCAATCGAAGTGCTTGCCACGCGCGAGCGAGGGCGGATGGCGTTTTCCGCGCGCCGATTTGCACTTTCGCCGGCCTGTGGCATGGGAGCGGCCGAAGCCTCTCCGCTCCCGAGCCCGGAAATCCCGAGCCCATGCGTCAGTTCCCCAATCGCCGGACGATCCTCGCTGCAGGCCTGCTCGCGTTCGGGGCGGATGCCCTCGGGACGGGCTCCGCGACGGCGCAGGCCGCGCCGGTGCCCGTCCGCATCGGCGTGATCCCGGTGATCGGCGCGGCACCGATCTTCGTCGCCAACGGAGAGGGCTGGCTCGAGGCCGCCGGTCTCAAGCCGGGATTCACCACCTTCGAGTCCGGGCCGAACATGATCCAGGCGCTGGCCTCCGGCACCATCGACGTCTACGTCGCGGGCATCGCGCCGCTGGCGGTGGCGCGCACCAAGAACATCGACGTGCGCGTGGTCGCCGCGACCGCGGTCGAGGAGATGGTGTTCGTCGCCGGCCCCAAGCTCGCGCCCTACTTCGCGGCGACCGCCGACAAGGCGGAGGCCTTCCGCCGCTACCGGGAGAAGGAGGGCCGCGCCGCCCGCCTCGCGACCCAGCCGCCGGGCTCGGTGCCGAACACCACGCTGCAGCACTGGCTCTGGCAGGTGGCCAAGACCGACAAAACGAACGCCGAGGTCGTCGCCATGGGCATCGACGCGACGCAGCAGGCTCTGCTCGCCGGCGCCGTCGACGGCGCCTCGATCCGCGAGCCGGCGCTGACGATCGTCCAGCAGCGCAACCCGGCGATCGCCCTGATCGCCACCGGCGCCGAGATGTTCCCCGACCAGCCCGGCACCGTGGTCGCCGTCTCGGGCGCCTTCGCCGACAGGAACCCGGCCGCGGTGCAGGGCCTCGTCGACGCGCTGGTGAAGGCGACCGACCTGCTCAAGACCGATCCGGCCCGCGCCGCGCCGCCGGTCGAGAAGGCGCTCGGCAAGGGCATCACCGATCTCGCCACGATCCGGAAGGCGTTGTCCTCGCCGGCGGCGAAGTTCACCGCCGACCCGCGGGTGATCGTCGAGGCGACGCGGAAGATGCAGGCCTATCAGGTGAGCATCGGCACCCTCGACAAGGACGTGCCGATCGACGGCCTGTTCGTGCCGGGCTTCTACGAGAAGGCGATCGCGCGCTGACCGTCCTCCGCGCGATCCTGCTGTCAACCCTCGGGCTCGCCGCCTTCCTCCTGGTCTGGGAGGCGGCGCCCCGGCTCGGGCTGATCAACCCGGCCTTCCTGCCGCCGCCGAGCACGATCCCGGCCGCGTTCCTGCGCGAGATCGAGCTCGGGGTGTGGTTCGAGGCGGTGGCGTCGAGCCTGAGCCACTACCTCGTCGGCCTCGCCGTCGGCGCGGGCGCCGGGATCGCGCTCGGCCTCGTCGGCGGCATGTTGCGGACCTTCGAGGCCGCGACCGCCTGGGTTGTGCGCCTGCTGCGGCCGATCCCGGGCCTCGCCTGGGTGCCGTTCGCCATCATCTGGTTCGGCGTCGAGCCGTCGGCGGCCGTGTTCATCATCGCCATCGGCGTGTTCTGGATCGTCTTCTTCGCGACGCAGGGCGCCGTGCGCGGCGTCGACCGCGACCTGATTGAGGTGGCACAGGCCTTCGGCTTCCGCTCGGCCCCCGCACGTCTGACCAAGATCCTGCTGCCGGCGGCGACGCCGGGCATCCTCGTCGGCCTGCGCACGGCGCTCGGCCAAGCCTGGATGGCGGTGGTCGCGGCGGAGATCTTCGGCGTGCCGGGCGTCGGGCAGCGGATGATGCAGGCCTCGAGCCTGCTCTCCACCGACATCGTGGTCGTCTACATGCTCACCATGGCCGGGCTCTACGGATTGTTCGATTCGGCGTTCGTCGCCCTGCAGGGCTGGCTCCTGCGCTGGCGGGCCTGAGCGCATGGCGACCCAGGCCGACACCGCCATGCGCGACCCGATCATCGCCTTCCGGGCCTTGAGCCTCGCCTACGCGCGCGGGGGCACGCGCAACGTCATCCTGTCGGACCTCGACCTCACCGTCGCGCGCGGCGAGTTCCTGGTGATCGTCGGCGAATCCGGCGTCGGCAAGTCGACGCTCTTGCGGGTGCTGATCGGCCTCGCCGCGCCGAGCTCGGGCACGGTCGAGCTGGCGACGCGGCCCGGCTGCCGCACGCCGATGGCCCTGGTGTTCCAGGATGCGCGCCTGCTGCCGTGGCGGCGGGTCGTCGACAACGTCGCCTTCGGCCTGGAGAACAGCGGCCTGTCGCGTTCCCAGCGTCGGGCCAAGGCCGCCGAGATGCTGGCCCTCGTCGGGCTCGACGATCTCGCCCAGCGCTGGCCGCACCAGCTCTCGGGCGGGCAGCGCCAGCGCGTCGCCATCGCCCGTGCGCTCGCGGTCGACCCGGACGTGCTGCTCATGGACGAGCCGTTCTCGGCCCTCGACAGCTTCACCCGCGAGGGTCTCCAGGACGAGGTGCAGCGCATCCAGGCCGCCACCGGCAAGACGGTGCTGTTCGTGACCCACGACATCGACGAGGCGGTGACGCTGGCCGACCGGGTGGTGGTGCTGGCCGGCAAGCCCGGCCGCGTGTCGGCGGAGGTGCGGATCGACCTGCCCCGTCCGCGCAGGCGGCGCGATGGCGCATTGCTCGAAGCGGCACGGCGCCTGCGGAGCGAGCTCTCCCGCGATTCGGCCGAACTCTGACGCCGCGATCAGTTGCCGGAATACGCCCGCAGCATGCCGACGATGCGGTTCCGGATCTCGGGATCGCGCACCCGCAGGAACGCCGTCATCAGCAGCTCGCACTCGGCCGCCGAGGGCGTCGCGGCGCTGGAGGCTTGCACCTCGTCGCGGAAGAAATCCTGGACCGGGATCGCGAGCACGGCGGCGATCTTGCCCAGGACCTGCAGGCCGTTCGACGGATGCAGGCCGTCCTGCAGGCGGCGCGTGGTTCCCAGGTTGGTCATCGGTTTCGCCCGCCCAGATTTCCGGCTTCTGTTCGCATAGTCACACGCGAGCGCGAACGGGCCCATCGGTCGAAACCGTATTCACGGAATTCGTTGTGCACGCAACGACAAGTTTCGATGCTGCGTAGAAAATACGAAATGGCGTGAATGCCGGCGCGGCCTCGCTCCGAAGCTGCCCTGGATCAGCCGAACAATGCGGAGACCGCCAGCCCGGCCAACGCGATCACACCGAGCAGGCGGCGCCAGGGGTTCACGCCGCGCAGGATCTCGTCCGCCGCCCACCAGGCGAGCGCCGCGCCGGACGCGATCCGAAGCCACATCCCGACGTCATTCTGCCCGCCGTCAGCCTTCGGCGCGAGCAGCCATCGCGCGGCAGACAATCCCAGGAACAACCAGAGCGGCAGATTGGGCCATTGTCCAATCACGATCGCGCCGGTGTTCCGGTCGCGGAACGTCCAATCGACGGCACGGCGCAGGGCCGACATCCGGGGGTCAGACCTTGTCGCTGCCCTCGGCCTGACGGATGGGCGCGCAGATCTGCGGGCTCACCTTGTCGAGGTGCACGCAGGCGTTGTCGCGATACCAAGTGCGCAGGCCGGGCTGGGTCGGCGCGATGTACATCGCGACGAGGACGAAGCCGGCGGCGAGCACGATGAGGGTGAGGAGGAGGTTGCGCATCACGGGGCTCCGATCGGGACGGGCTGCCGCCAAGCGACCGGACGTCCATGAAAAAGGCCCGCCTGCCGGGAAAGGCGCGGGCCGAGCGGTCGTCGCGGCACCTCAACATGGAGGCAGGTTCCGCGCACCCAACGAGCGGGATGCGGCTCGGGTTCCGGCGAGCCGCCGCGGCGGGAACATGGTTGACGGCGGCCTGACGAATGTCGGAGGCCTTAACGAGGCGTGAAGCACGTCTCCGGGAAGTCCGGGACGGCCGGTTAAGAAAGCCTGAAACGATTCGCTCGAAATCGCGCGACGGCGGAGGGTGAGGAGGCCGGGCTGGTCCCGGTCTTCAGCGTTCAAGCACGTGCGGGCGGCAGCCATGACCGAGACGATCGACGACCTCAAGTTCCTGATGACGCTCGCCTTCGTGGTCTTCGGCGGCTTCGGTCTCGACGCCCTGCTGCGCTGAGGCGAGCGCGGAGCGCGCGGCGTCAACGCACCGAGGCGCCGAACGCGCTTCGAAGGGCGAGCAGCGCGTCGGAGGGATCGATCGGCTCGGGCGGCCGCATCGTCGCGCCGAGCCGGATGGCAGGCGCCGGGCGGGCGGTGGCAGCCGGCCGAGGCTTCGGCAGCCGCACGTCCGGGACCTGCCCGGACCGCAGGAAGCGGGCGAGCTCGGCGGCCTTGGCACGTTGCTCCCGGTGAAGGCGGAAAAGCGCCACGACGATCCCGATGGCTCCGGCGCCTTCCAGACAGGCGGCGATCACGTAACCGGGGGCCATGGTCGTTGCTCCTTCGAACACGGCCGGGGCGCATGGGCGAGCCCGCCGCCGTTCAGGGCCCGGTTCTCGAAGGTTATGGTTACCGGGGTGTTAACCGCCCCGGCCGCGGGGCCCAGCTCGGGGTTTCGTGATCGCGACCGCGCGCTCCGCCGGGTTCGGGCCCGGCGGACGCGGATCGCCCTGCGTCCGATCCGATCGATCGCCGTCGATCAGGCCGCGCGGATGGCCGACAGGAACGCCTCGACCTCGCGCTGCACGTTCACCGATTGCGTGGCCAGCTCGTTGGCCGCCATCGTCACCTGCTGGGCGGCGGTCCCGGTCTCCCCGGCCGAGGCCAGCACCTGCGCCACGTTCCGCGAGACGTCCTGCGTCCCGTGCGCCGCCTCGACGGCGTTGCGGGAGATCTCGTCGGTCGCGGCCGTCTGCTCGACGACGGTGGACGCGATGGTGCCGGTGATCGCGTTGACCGACACGATGGTCTGCCCGACCTGCCGGATGGTCGCGGCCGCCTGGCTGCTGGCGTTCTGGATCGCCAGGATCTGGCCGCCGATCTCGTCCGTCGCCCGCGCGGTCTGGCCCGCCAGCGCCTTGACCTCGGCGGCGACCACCGCGAAGCCGCGGCCCGCCTCCCCGGCCCGCGCCGCCTCGATCGTGGCGTTCAAGGCCAGCAGGTTGGTCTGCCCGGCGATCGCGGTGATGGTGGCCACGGCCTCGCCGATCCGTTCCGCCGCCTCCGACAGCGTCGCCATCGCGGCGTCGGTGGCGCGCGCCTCGCGGGATGCGGTGGCGGCGACCGCGTTCGATTCCTGCACCTGGCGCTCGATCTCCCGAAGCGAGGCGACCATCTCCTCGGCGGCGGCGGCGACCGTCTGGACGTTCGCCGAGGTCTCCTCCGCCGCCGCACTGGATGCCAGGGCCTGGTTGCTGGTGGCGTCGGCCACCTGGGTCATCGAGCGGGCGGTCGCGTCGAGCTCGGTCGCGGCCGAGGTGACGATGCCGATCGCGCCCGCGATCGTCCGGTCGAAATCGACCACGAGCTGGTCGACCCGGTCGGCCCGGCGCTGCCGGGCGGATTGCTCCGCGACCTTTTGGGCTTCCAGGGCGAGGCGCTCGATCCCGTTCTGGCGGAAGACGTCGACCGCCCGGGCCATCTCGCCGATCTCGTCGCGGCGCGCGATCCCCGGAATGTCCACGGCGGTCGCGCCGCGGGCGAGCCGGCTCATCGTGTCGGTGAGCCCGTAGATCGGGCGGGTGACCTGCCGCCCGATGAGGAAGGCGGCGCTGCCGACCAGCAGCGCGATGCCGCCGAGGCCGAGCGACAGCTTGATCACGAGGGCCTTGAGGTGGGCCAGCGTGTCGTCGGCGTAGACGCCCGAGCCGATGATCCAGCCCCACGGCTCGAAGCGCTTCACGAACGAGATCTTGTCGACGGGCTGCTCGGCCCCGGGTTTCGGCCACATGTAGGACACGAAGCCGGCCCCCCGTCTCCGTGCCACGTCGGCCATCTCGACGAACAGGGCCTTGCCCACCGGATCCTTCAGCGCGGCGAGATCCGTGCCGTCGAGAGCCGGCTTGATCGGATGCATCACCATCCGCACCTGGTCGTCGATGATGTAGAAGTATTCGTTCGCGCCATATCGCAGGTTCCGTACGACCTCGAGCGCCGACCGCCTGGCGGCCACTTCGGTCATCCGGCCGGACCGCGCCTCCCCCTCGAAATGCTCGAGCACGCCGGCGGCGACCTCGACCAGCTGCTGCGTCTTGACCGCCCGGCTGTTCGTCACCTCGTTGCGGAGTTCGATGACCGAGAGGGCGATGAGGCTCACCAGCCCCAGCACGCAGATCACCGTGATCGCGTGGATCTTCGTACCGATCGACAAGCTCATGATTCACCGCGGCACGAAGACGAATCCCTATCCGTAGGAGTGATGTCCGCATCCGGTTAAGGGACGGTGAATTCGAACCTAGGATGCGCGAAGCTGCGGCGTCGCGAAAGCGAAGCCCGGTTCCGTGCATGCACGTTCGAAAGCCGGACGGCGATCAGGGATGGGGACCGATCGCGCCTCTGCCCGACACCACGCGTAGGTGGAATTCGACACCGGATCGGGCGACACCGGCGTCGTCAGATGCAGGGCCTGCAGGGCGACGCCTTTCCCGATCGCGGCGTCCACCGCGACGTCGCGGAGAATGCCCGCCGCGTCGTGACCGACGCCGAGACCGCGGCATGGGCGCCCCCTGACAAGCCGTTCACGACGCTGATCGTCACCTTCGCGGCCAAGGGTAGCTGCCTCTGCGCGGCCGTTGCCGGGCACCGAAGCGCGGCCGACCGGGAGGCGCACCAGGCGATGGGGTTACACAAGGGCTGGGGGCATCTGCGCCGACCAGCGCCCGGCGCTCGCCGCCCCGTAACTTTTTCGGCCGACGTCCGGTCGATGCCGGCCGGAAAGTGATCCCGGAAACGAAAAAGGCCGCCCTCTCGGGCGGCCTTTCGCGCGAACGTCGAACCGATCACATGCGGTGGCGACGGTGATGCATCATGCGGTGGCGGCGCTGGTGGCGCATCATCGGACGCGCCATCGGACGCATGCCGGGGCGCATCGACGAGCCCATCTCCGGCGTGCCGCCCGGCGCACCCATCGCGCGCTCCATGCCGCCGCGCGGGCCGCCGGCCTGGGAGCCGGACGAGTTGTAGGGGGAGTTCCCCTGGGCGAAGGCGGTCGCGGACATGAGCGTCAGCGACGCGGCGATCAGGAACAGTTTCTTCATTGGGGAAGTCCTTGGGTCGTCTGCGGAGGCGGAGCCTCCGCCTCGAACGGCGCCGCTGCCCGATTCGGCGTCGGCGTACGCTGGTGAACCGTCGCCGTCGCGTCGGGGTTCCTCCGCCGGGAAGCGATTCCGCGGGCGCGACGATCCGATCGGCTCGCTCTACTCACGGTTAGTGATCGAACTCGGTATTCCACCCCCGTGCGGACGCGCTTCGCGCAGGCCGCCGCCGGTGCGGTTCCCCACGTCGGACGCGACATCAATCCCGTTCCGCGATGGCATCCACCAAGCGCTGGAAATGGTCTAGGGAGGCGCAGCTTCGGACCGCGGATGCGGCCGCACGAAGGGGGACGCTCATGGATCCGGTACTGATCACCGGGGCGGCCGGGTTCATCGGGTACCACGTCGCCGAGCGCTACCTCGCGGCCGGCCGGCCGGTGATCGGCATCGACAACCTCAACGCCTATTACGACGTCGGCCTGAAGCAGGCGCGGCTCGCACGGCTCGAGGCCCATCCGAACTTCCGCTTCCTGAAGCTCGACATCGCCGAGGCCGATGCCGTCGATGCGCTGTTCGCCGAGCACCGCTTCCGGCTCGTGGTCCACCTCGCGGCGCAGGCGGGCGTGCGCTACTCGCTCGAGAACCCGCCCGCCTACGCGCGCAGCAACGTCGACGGATTCCTGAACATCCTCGAAGGTTGCCGCCATCACGGCTGCGCGCACCTCGTCTACGCCTCGTCGAGCTCGGTCTACGGCGCGCTCACCAAGATGCCGTTCTCGGTCCACGACAACGTCGACCACCCGGTCAGCCTGTACGCGGCGACCAAGAAGGCGAACGAACTGTTCGCCCATTCCTACAGCCACCTCTACGGTCTGCCGACCACGGGCCTGCGCTTCTTCACGGTCTACGGCCCCTGGTACCGGCCCGACATGGCGTTGTTCCTGTTCACCCGGGCGATCCTCGCAGGCGAGCCGATCTCGGTGTTCAACAACGGGCTGATGCAGCGCGACTTCACCTACGTCGACGACGTGGTCGACGGGGTGGTGCGGATCGGCGAGCGCATCGCCGCGCCGAACCCGGGCTGGGACGGTGCACGCCCCGACCCGGGCACGAGCGCCGCGCCCTACCGGCTCTACAATATCGGCAACAACCAGCCGGTGCAGCTGCTCCACCTGATCGACGTGCTGGAAGGCTGCCTCGGCGTGAAGGCGGTCCGGCGGATGCTGCCGATGCAGGCCGGCGACGTGCCGGCGACCTTCGCCGACGTGGACGACCTCTCCGCCGCCGTCGGCTTCGCGCCGTCGACCCCGATCGAGGCCGGCGTCGAGCGGTTCGTGCGCTGGTATCGCGCGTATTACCGGGCCTGACCTTCGGACGGCTTGATCTTCAGCTGGTCGATCACCCAGCGCCACGTCCCGTCCGCCTGCTCGCGCGCGGTCTCCGCGGAGATCGTGCCGTTGGGCAGCCGCGCGAACGTCATCGCGATCGGCCCGTTGCGCAGCGGCGGCAGCACGTCCGCGGCCGGGAAGTCCGAGCGCCGGGACAGCAGGTCGGCGTAGAAGGCGCGGATCTCCGCGTGCCCGGTGGCGACGATGCGGCCCGCGGCGAGCACCGCATCGGGCTCGTAGAGTGCGACGAGCCCCTCGACGTCGCCGGCATTGGCGCGCTGGTTGAACAGGCGGGCCAACGCCTCCGGCGTCTCGGCGCCCGCCCTGTGCATGTCCGACATCGCATCTCCTCTCGTGGTGGGCGCCGCGCTTCCGCTTCGCGGGGCCGCCGTCAGGTCAACGCCGTGCCGGTGCCGTCGTGCACCGAGACGGCGATGGGAATGCCGAGCTTCACGCTCTCCGACACCGTGCAGAACCGCTGGAACTGGTCGAGCACCCGGTCGATCCGCGGCATGTCGGCGGCTGCGGCGCCGAGCGCGATCCGCACGTCGACGCCGACGATCCGAAGGCGGTCGGCCTCGTTGCGCGCGATCCGGCAGGTGGCTTCCGCGGACACGCCCTTGCCGTCCTGGCGGAACTTCCCCAGCGCGAAGACCAGGCTGGCGCACAAGCAGTTCGCCACGCCGGCGATCAGCAGCTGTTCCGGATGGGGGCCGGTCCCGCCGCCGATCGGCTCCGCCTCATCCACGCGCAAGGCCGGCAATGCTTTGCCGAAATCCACCGTGAAGACGTAATCGCCGACCTGGCTGATCGTGATGCTCGGCGCCGGCGTCATCGCATTGCTCCCTGTGCTGCCGAATGTTGCGATCGGCACCGGCGTTCCGTGGTTCGAGCCCGGTCGGCTGACAGATCCGCGATTTGAAACCGAAGCGAGGCGGCGCGGGCATCGCGTGCCTTGACGCGATTTCTGCTCTGGCATACCAAATACCAAATAAGGAATCGAGCCCTCGACGGATCGTCTCGGCGATCGCGAGCGTGGCCCGGCTCCGCCGCAGGGAGAGCTTCCATGCCCGGCCGAATTCCCGACCGCTGACCTCGATCCCGATCAGGGTCCGCGTCGTCGCGTGCTCCGCGGCCCGCGCGACCGACGACGACCCTCGCGGATCGACGATCGGCGGTGGACGACGGGTCCAGGATTGATGAGCGTCCTTCATGTCTGAGGCGATCGACTTCGAACAACTGGTCTCGAATGCCGGCGACGCGATCGTGGTCTCGGATCCCGAGGGGGCGATCGTGGTGTGGAACGCCGCCGCCGAGCGCATCTTCGGGTTCACGCCGGAGGAGGCGCTCGGGCGATCGCTCGACCTGATCACCCCCGATCGCCACCGGCACCGGCACTGGGAGGGCTACCGCAAGACCATGCGCACCGGCGTCACCCGCTACGGCGCCGAGGTGCTGCGGGTGCCGGCCCTGCACAAGGACGGCCGCGCCCTGTCGATCGCCTTCACGGTCAGCATGCTGTTCGACGCCGACGAGAACGTCACCGGCATCACCGCCGTGATCCGCGACGAGACGGAACGCTGGAACGCGGAGCGCGCGATGCGGCGCCGCCTCGCCGAGCTGGAAGCCTGACGACGGCGTTCGGCGGTCCGCCGCCGGGAACAGCCGACGTCCTCGAGATCAAGGCCGGATTTCGCAAGCAAGACGGCATCCGGCCGAAAGCAACGTGACCGCGGATCGAGGCTCCGCAGAAGAGCCCGGTCTCCGCTCGCCGAACGCGGCACCGATCGAGGGTCGGCGTCGCCACCCATCCACGCAAGAGAGGAAAAGCCGACGATGAGCAAGCCACTCGAGGGGATCAAGATCATCGACTTCACCCACGTCCAGGCCGGGCCGGCCTGCACGCAGCTGCTGGCCTGGTTCGGCGCCGACGTGATCAAGGTCGAGCGCCCCGGCTCCGGCGACGTCACCCGCAACCAGCTGCGGCACGTCGAGGGCGCGGATGCGCTCTACTTCACGATGCTAAACTCCAACAAGCGCTCGCTGACCCTCGACACCAAGACGCCCGAGGGCAAGCAGGTGCTGGAAAAGCTGATCGCCGAATCCGACGTGCTCGTCGAGAATTTCGGCCCCGGCGCCCTCGACCGGATGGGCTTCTCCTGGCCGCGGATCAACGAGCTCAACCCGGGCATGATCGTCGCCTCGGTGAAGGGCTTCTCCGACGGCCACCACTACGAGGACCTCAAGGTCTACGAGAACGTCGCCCAGTGCGCCGGCGGCGCCGCCTCGACCACCGGATTCTGGGATGGGCCGCCGACGGTCAGCGCGGCGGCGCTAGGCGATTCCAACACCGGCATGCACCTCGCCATCGGCATCCTCACCGCACTCCACCAGAAGAACAAGACCGGCAAGGGCCAGAAGGTCGCCGTGTCGATGCAGGATTCGGTGCTGAACCTCTGCCGCGTGAAGCTGCGCGACCAGCAGCGGCTCGATGCGCTCGGCTACCTCGAGGAGTACCCGCAATACCCGCACGGTACGTTCACGGACGTGGTGCCGCGCGGCGGCAATGCCGGCGGCGGCGGCCAGCCCGGATGGGTGCTCAAGTGCAAGGGCTGGGAGACCGACCCGAACGCCTACATCTACTTCACGATCCAGGGCCATGCCTGGGCCCCGATCTGCCGGGCGATCGGCAAGGAGGAGTGGATCGACGATCCGGCCTACAAGACCGCGTCCGCCCGCCAGGACAAGATCATGGACATCTTCGGCACGATCGAGGAGTGGCTTGCCGACAAGACCAAGTTCGAGGCGGTCGACATCCTGCGCAAGTTCGACATCCCCTGCGCCCCGGTGATGTCGATGAAGGAGATCTCGGTCGATCCGTCCTTGCGCGCCAGCGGCACGGTCGTCGAGGTGCCGCATCCGCATCTCGGCTCGTACCTGACGGTCGGAAGCCCGATCAAGTTCTCGGACATGACGGTCGAGATCAAGTCCTCGCCGCTGCTCGGCGAGCACACCGACGAGGTGCTGGTCGACCTCGGCTACACCCAGCAGCAGATCGAGGAGCTGCATCAGGCCCGCGCGGTCTGAGCAGTCCAACGCTCTGCAAAGCCGCTTCCGGTCCCACAGGACGCGGGGGCGGCTTCCGCCGTTTTCGCGTGAGAACGACTGGATGGGTCGCGCGAAGCACCAGACGGCCCCCTCTCCCAAGGGGAGAGGGTTGGGGTGAGGGGCGTGACCTCTCCGGAAAGCTCACGCCCCTCATCCTGTCCTTCTCCCCATGGGAGAAGGGACCCGTGCCTCGTCCCGTCGGCCGTGCGAAGACGACGGCCTCGGTGGGTGTAGGCGTGACGCGGCGCTGAAACATGCAAAGGCTCGGATCCATGCAGGCCCTGTGGCGCCGGTTCGTTCCGGCCGCGACGCCGCTCAGCGTCCGCGAGCGCATCCGGTCGGCCCTCGGCGCGATGCTCGGCATTCTCGTCACCGGGGTGCTCGGCGCTTGGGCGCTGGGACCGACCACCGCCCTGCCCTTCTTGATCGCGCCGATGGGCGCCTCGGCGGTGCTCCTCTTCGCCGTGCCCGCGAGCCCTCTGGCGCAGCCGTGGTCGATCATCGGGGGAAACCTCGTCGCGGCCCTGGTCGGCGTCAGCGTCGCGACCTTCGTGCCCGATCCGGTCTCCGCGGCGGCGCTGGCCATCGCCGGCACTGTCGGCCTGATGATGGCGCTGCGCTGCGTCCACCCGCCGAGCGGCGCGGTCGCGCTCACCGCGGTCCTCGGCGGCCCGGCGATCCACGACCTCGGCTACGGCTTCGTGCTCTGGCCGGTCGCCGCGAACTCGCTGCTGCTGCTGGCCTCGGCGCTGCTGTTCAACAACCTGACGGGCCGGCCCTATCCGCATCACGCGGTCGCCGCCTCGCCCGGCCGGATCGGCGCCGAGCGCGCCACCGCACCGCTCGGCTTCACCTCCGCCGACCTCGACGCGGCGCTCGAGGACTTCGACCAGCTCCTCGACGTCGGCCGGAGCGACCTCGAGGCGATCCTGCGCCAGGCGCAGATCCGCTCCTACCGCCGGCGCTCGGGGCAGACCGACTGCGCCGCGATCATGACCCGCGACGTCGTCGCCATCGCGCCCGGCGCCCCGCTGATGGACGCCCTCGCCTTGCTCCGACGCCACCACATCAAGGTCCTGCCCGTCACCGACGAGAGCGCCCGCGTGGTCGGCATCGTCACGCAGACCGACCTCCTCGACAAGGCGGCCTGGGACCGGCGCGGCCCGCGACTCGGGCTCGGACGCCGCCTGCGCCTGACCGCATCGCGCGGGCGTGCCCCCCACGGATGCGTCGAGGACATCATGACCAGCCCGGTCGTCACCCTGCGGCCGGAAAGCCCGATCGGCGAGGTGGTTCTGCAGATGTCGGGCCTCGGCCTGCATCACCTGCCGGTGGTCGGGCCGGACGACCGCCTCGTCGGGATCGTCTCGCAGGGCGATCTCGTGGCGGCGCTGCTCACCGACGCGGAACGGCCGAGGGCCGACGCGCCGGCGCCTCGCGCACTCGCCGTCGCGCCGGCCTGATCCGCCGCGACGTCAGGGCGGGCTCGGCTCGCCGAGGAAGAACGCCACTGCCTGCGCAACCACGGCCGGATCGTAGGCGTGGGGGCCGTCGTACTCGACGTAGGTGACGTCGTAGCCGGCCCGCTCCAGCTGGGCGGCGTGGCTGCGCCCGCCATGGCCGACCGCGATCTGCGCGTCCCGGGTGCCGTGCGAGACGAAGATCCGCGGCGCGCCGGCCTGGACCTGCACGCTGAGGAAGCCGGCGGACGAGGCGATGACGTGGGTGACGACGTCGCCGTTGGTCAGGCCCGATGAGAGGGCGTAGCTGCCGCCGTCCGAATGCCCCGCGAAGGCCAGCCGCGCCGGATCGAGCAGGAACCGCGAACCGACCTCGGCGAGCGCGGCTTCGAGGCGCTCGCGGTCGGGCCCGTGGCCGGCGATGACCAGGTCCCAGGTCGGGAACAGCGATTGCGGCGCCAGCAGCAGGAAGCGGCGCGTCTCCGCATGCGCCTCCAGCATCGGCAGGATCTTCTCGGCGCTGCCCCCGCCGCCGTGAAACAGCACCACGAGCGGCGTCGGCCTGCGCGGGTCGATGCCACGCGGCACCTGCAGGATCGCGTCCCGCTCCGCAAACAGCCCGAGCGCGTGCCGCCCCGGCGCCAGCGGCGGCCGCGTCGGCAGCCGGTGCGCGAAGGCGATCCGGCCGATGAGGCGAGGGTCGATCATCGTGTTCTCGCCGAAGAACCCGGAAGGCCGTTGACGCCGAGCCCGTCATTCCAGGGCTGCGAAGCCGAGCCCGGAATGACGGGCTCGGCGTCGATCGACGGGTTACGAGCCCCGATCTGTTCGCCTCACTTCCGCTTCACGGTGCTCTGCGGGTTGAGGCTGCCGATGTTGCCGCTCTCCGTGCCGGCGGCGGGGTCGATGACCGCGTTGATCAGGGTCGGCCGCCCCGAATCCATCGCCGTGTTGACGGCCTCGCGCAGCGCGTCCGGCGTCGTGACGTGGACCCCGACGCCGCCGAAGGCCTCCATCATCTTGTCGTAGCGCGCGTCCTTCACGAACACGGTCGGCGCCACGTCGGCGGCGCCCGAGGGGTTCACGTCGGTGCCGCGGTAGATGCCGTTGTTGTTGAACACCACGATGCAGACCGGCAGCTCGTAACGGCAGATCGTCTCGACCTCCATGCCCGAGAAGCCGAAGGCCGAGTCGCCCTCGACCGCGAGCACCGGCTTGCCGGTCTCGACAGCCGCCGCCACGGCGAAGCCCATGCCGATGCCCATGATGCCCCAGGTGCCGACGTCGAGGCGCTTGCGCGGCTGGTACATGTCGATGACGCCGCGGGCGAGGTCGAGGGTGTTGGCGCCCTCGTTGACGAGGATCGCATCCGGCCGCTCCCTGATGATGGTGCGCAGCACGCCGAGCGCGCCGTGGAAGTCCATCGGCGTGGAGTTCTTCAGGAGGCGCTGGCCCATCTTGGCGATGTTGGCGTCCTTCTTCGCCTTGATCGTGTCGGTCCAGGCGGCGGGCGGCGCCGGCCAGCCGCCCTTCATCCCGTCGAGCAGCGCCGCGACGCAGGAGCCGATGTCGCCGACCACCGGCGCCACGATCTCGACGTTCGAGTCCATCTCGCGCGGCTCGATGTCGATCTGGATGAACTTCTTCGAGCCCGGCGCGCCCCAGGTCTTGCCCTTGCCGTGCGAGAGCAGCCAGTTCAGGCGGGCGCCGATCAGGAGCACCACGTCGGCCTCCTTGAGCACCGTCGAGCGCGCCGCGCCGGCCGACTGGGGATGGGTGTCGGGCAGGAGGCCCTTGGCCATGCTCATCGGCACGTAGGGAATGCCGCTGCTCTCGACGAGATCGCGGATCGCTGCGTCGGCCTGCGCGTAGGCGGCGCCCTTGCCCAGAATGATCAGGGGGCGCTCGGCGCCTTTCAGCACCGCGAGCGCGCGCGCGATCGCCTCCGGCGCCGGGATCTGGGCGGGAGCCGGGTCGATCACCTGCACTAGCGACTTTGCGCCGGCTTCCGCGTCCATCACCTGCGCGAACAGCTTGGCCGGCAGGTCGAGGTAGACGCCGCCGGGCCTGCCCGAGCAGGCGGCGCGGATCGCGCGCGCGACGCCGATGCCGATGTCGGCGGCGTGCAGCACGCGGAAGGCGGCCTTGCACAGGGGCTTGGCGATGGCGAGCTGGTCCATCTCCTCGTAGTCGCCCTGCTGCAGGTCGACGATCTCGCGCTCGGAGGAGCCCGAGATCAGGATCATCGGGAAGCAATTGGTGGTGGCGTTGGCGAGCGCCGTCAGGCCGTTGAGGAAGCCCGGCGCCGAGACCGTGAGGCAGATGCCCGGCTTCTTCGTCAGGAAGCCGGCGATCGCGGCCGCGTTGCCGGCATGCTGCTCGTGCCGGAACGAGATCACCCGGATGCCCTCGGCCTGGGCGAGGCGCCCGAGATCGGTGATCGGGATGCCGGGCACCCCGTAGATCGTGGTGATGCCGTTGAGCTTGAGCGCGTCGATGACGAGGTGGAAGCCGTCGGTCAGCGCCGGCTGCGTGTCGGCCTCGGCCATGTTGACGTCGGCGGTGTGCATATCGATGACTTGGGCGCGTGCGGACATCTCGGCCTCCCGAATGGATGAATGTTGGGCCGCTCCGGGGCCTCGGCCCCGGATGGCTGGTCGCAGGATCCGCGCCGCGCGCGGGTCGTTCGAGCGATCGTCGAAGGGGGCGGGCCCTGAATCGACGGACCCGCCGCCTCAGGCGATCCGGACGGGCTCGGCCTTCGGCACCGGCAGCGTGGCGTCGAGGGCGAGGTAGCGGCTCCGCATCGGCTTCAGGACGAAGATCGCCAGCGCCGCCGCGGCGAGGTTGAGGGCGACGATCATGCCGAACACCGCATACCAGCCGTACGCCGCGGCGATCAGGCTGCCGAACGGCACCAGGAACGAGGCGGTGCCCTTCGCGGTGTAGAGCAGCCCGGCATTGCTGGTGGCGAACTTCGAGCCGAACGTGTCGCCGCAGGTGGCGGGGAACAGCGAGTAGATCTCGCCGAACACGCCGAAGTAGAGGGCGGTCGCCAGCACGAATATCGCCGGGGTGGTGCCGTAGCTCAGGAGCAGCAGCACCGCGACCGCGGCGGTCGAGAAGGCGATGAACATCGTGTTCTCGCGCCCGATCTGGTCCGAGACCCAGCCGAAGAACGGCCGGCCGAACCCGTCGAAGATCCGGTCGAGCGAGATCGCCAGGGTGAGCGTCGCCATGGTCAGGCCGAGCATGCTCACCGGCACGTCGGCGACGTGGAAGTCGTGGGCGATCGGGGCGATCTGCGCCGCCGCCATCAGGCCGCCGGCCGCGACCATCACGAACATCGCGTACATCACCCAGAACACCGGGGTGCGCACGGTCTCGCTCGGGGTGCGGTCGACCTGGCTCTGCGGCAGGTTGTGGCGCCGGCGCTGGATCGGCCCGGCATGCCTCGGCTTGCGCAGGAAGATCGAGAGGAACACCACCACCGCGCCTTGGATCAGGCCGAAGGTGAGGAACGCGCTCTGGTAGCCGCTCGAGGCGATCATCTTCGCGATCGGCACGACGGTGATCGCGGCGCCCGCGCCGAACCCGGCGGCGGTGGCGCCGGCGGCCAAGCCCCGGCGATCCGGGAACCACTTCAGCGCGTTGCCGACGCAGGTGCCGTAGACCGACCCGGCGCCGATGCCGCCGACCACCGCGCCGAGATACAGCACCGGCAGCGATCCCGCGTAGGCGTTGATCACCCAGGCCAGGGCGATCATCACGCCGCCGAAGGCGACGACGACCTTGGGGCCGTAATTGTCGACGAACCAGGCCTCGACCGGCACGAGCCAGGTCTCGGTGGCGACGAAGACGGTGAAGGCGAGCTGGATCGAGGCCCGGCCCCAATGGTGGTCCGCGTCGATCGGGTCGACGAACAGCGTCCAGCCGTATTGAAGGTTGGCGATCATCGCCATGCAGAGCACGCCGAAGGCGAGCTGCCACCATTTCGCCGCAGGGGCGTCCTGACGTTCCATCCCGGTCTCCTCCGCCTGCGACTCTCTGTTCGCGTGTCTGCATCATGCATCGATTCAGCAGGTATGCAATATACCAGACCTGAAGTGGCCTGCGAAACGTATTATCCTGCCGCTTTCTGTCATTCGGCCCCGACGCCGCTCCGCGCAAGGCGGTTGAAACGCCAGGCGCGATTGCGCCTTGGCGATGTAGGGGCCGCACACGGCCGGCTCACGCGGAGACCGCTTTGCGGCCGTCTCCCGCGGACGCTCCGGCCGGCCGTCGTTCGATCGTGATCGGATCGCGCCTGCGCCGCCGCGATGCGCGCTGGCTCGACCGGCCCGCCGCGTGCGAGAGCATGCGGCGACGCCTTCCGAGATGCCGATGCCCTGCGCCCTCCTCCGATTGTCCGCGTGACCGATCCCGCACCTGCGTCGCGCAAGCGCGACCCGCGCGTTGACGTCCTGCGCGGCCTCGCCCTGCTGATCATCTTCATCGACCACATCCCGAACAACGCGCCGGCGCTGATCACGCCGCACAATCTCGGCTTCTCGGATGCCGCGGAGCTGTTCGTTCTGTTTGCGGGCTACTCGGCGACGGTGGCCTATGGCGGCCTGTTCCGGCGGGCGGGCGTGCCGGAGACCCTGAAGCGGATCGCGATGCGGTGCCTGCGCATCTACGTGTTCCAGGCCGGCCTGCTGCTCGCCACCCTGCTGATCGTGCGCGCCTGGATGGACGCGACCGGCCTCGTCCCGCGCTTCGGGGTCGCGCCGCTGCTGCAGATGGGGTTGTGGTCCGGCCTGTGGCGCGGGCTCCTGCTCAACGCCCTGCCGAACTACCTCGACATCCTGCCGCTCTACATCGTGCTGCTGGCGGCGTTTCCACTCTACTATGCCGGCATCCGCCGCAGCGTCTGGGCGGTGCTGAGCCTGTCGGGCCTGGTCTGGGTGCTGGCCAACCTCGACCCGGCCCTCAACCTGCCGAACGCGGCGGCCGACGACGGCTGGTACTTCAACCCGTTCGCCTGGCAGTTCCTGTTCGCGATCGGGATGGCGCTCGCCGTGATGGTCGCGGCCGGCGACGGACTGCTGCCGCGCCGCGCCTGGCTCACGGCGGCGTGCTGGGCCTATCTCGCCGTCTCGCTGTTCCAGGCCGTCCCCTGGGACGTCTTCGGCCTGCCGGATATGAGGCCGTTCGAAATGGCGGTGCCGGACAAGGCCCGGGTCTCGCCGCTGCGGCTCCTGCACATCCTCGCGCTGATCTACCTCCTGTTCGGCTCTCCCGTGCTCCACCGCCTCGCGACGAGCCCGCGCCTGCGGCCGCTCGAATGGTGCGGGCGCCATTCGCTCGAAGTGTTCGCGCTGGGCTGCCTCGCGGCGCTGATCGGGCGGATCAGCTACCGCACCTTCGGGCCGAGCTGGCCGCTGCAGGTGGGCGTCAACCTCGGCGGCCTCGCGGCGATGATCGCGCTGGCGTGGTTCCTCGACCGCCGGGCGCGCCTCAGCGCCGCCCCATGACCACCCGCAGCTTGTCGGCCAGATCCTCGCGGCCGTAGGGCTTGTTGAGCAGGGGCAGGTCGGCCGGCAGGTCGTCCTCGCCGAACGCGGACGCCGTGTAGCCGGAGGCGAGCAACACGCGCAGGTCCGGCCGGAGGCGACGCGCTGCGACGGAGAGCTGTACCCCGTTCATGCCGCCCGGCATCACCACGTCGGAGAACAGGATGTCGACCCGCTCCGGCCCCTGCAGGCGGGCGAGCGCTTCGGCGGCACGGGTCGCGGTCAGGGTGCGGTAGCCGAGCTCGCTCAGGCTCTCGACCGCCATGTCGAGCACCGCCGGCTCGTCCTCGACCACGAGGATCACCTCGCCGTCGGTCGCTCGGCGCAGCGGCATCGGGCCCTCGGGGCGGGCCGCTGCGGGCTGCTCCTTCGAATGCGGCAGGTAGATCGACACGGTCGTGCCCGTGCCGACCTCGCTCTGCAGCACGACCTGCCCGCCGCCCTGGCGTGCGAACCCGTAGACCTGGCTCAGCCCGAGGCCGGTGCCCTTGCCGACTTCCTTCGTGGTGAAGAACGGCTCGAAGGCGCGCGAAGCGGTGCCGGCCTCCATGCCCAGGCCGGTGTCGCTGACCGCGACGTGGACGTAGTGCCCGGGCGCGAGTTCCGGCGGCGCGGCACCCGGCTCGCCCGTCGCGGTCAGGTTCTCGGTCCGGATCAGAAGGCGGCCGCCGGACGGCATCGCATCGCGGGCGTTGACCGCGAGGTTGAGGATCGCGCTCTCGAACTGGCCGGGGTCAAGCCGCACCGGATCGAGCGCGGGGTCGAGGTCGAATTCGACGGCGACGGTCTCGCCGACGGCGCGCTGCAGCAGGGTGTGGAAATCCTTCAGCAGGCGGTTCGGGTTGACCGTCTCGGGCCGCAGCACCTGCCGGCGCGAGAAGGACAGCAGCTTCTCGGTCACCTCGGCACCGCGCCGCGCCGCGGTCATCGCCGAGCCGGCGAGGCGCTCGACCCGCTGCGCGTCGCCCGGGCGCCGGACGATCATGTCGAGGTTGCCGATGACGATGGTCAGCAGGTTGTTGAAGTCGTGCGCGATGCCGCCGGTGAGCTGGCCGATCGCCTCCATCTTCTGAGCCTGATACAGGCGTTCGTCCGCGTCCTGGCGGGCGGTGACGTCGACGACGATTCCGGCGAGGCCGGTCGCCCGGCCGGCCTCGTCCCGCGCCGCCCGGCCCTTGAGCTCGATCCAGCGCGTCGCGCCGTCGCCGGCGCGCAGGATGCGGCATTGCAGGTCGAGCGATCCGGTGGCGGCGACGGCGGCGAAGGCCGCCTCCGCGACGTCGCGATCCTCGCGGACGACGTGGGCGAGGGTCGTCGCGACGTCCCAGCGCGGCTGCAGGGCGTCGTATCCGAAGATCGCATCATGGCGCAGGCTCCGGCGGGAGGCGCCGGCGGCGAGGTCGAACTCCCAGTCGCCCATGTCGGCGGCGTCCAGCGCGATGGCAAGGTGGTCGCGTGCGGCCTGGAGGTCGGCGCGCTGGCGCTCGCGCGCCTCGGCGATGCGCTCGGCGTGGCCGTAGAGCAGATCGACCTTGCGCAGGTAGGCACACAGGACGACGACGCCCGATATCAGCGCCTCGATCCGCCCGGCGAACCAACCGACGGTGCCGCGCGCCGCGCCCGTCTGCGTCACGAGGTTGTCGAGGAGCAGCAGGAACAGCGAGACCGCGAGCCAGAGCTGGAGCAGGCTGCGCAGGCGCGTCGTCCAGCAGAGGATCGCCAGCGAGGCCAGGGTGAGCGCGACGACCGCCGGCCCGACGCCGGAGGTGGTCAGCGCCCAGTAGTCGTCGCCGACGACCGTCGTCGGCAGCCGATCGACATGGGCGACCACGAGGTAGCTCAGGCCGGCTACCGCCGCCGCGACGCCGATCGCCGTGGCGATCCCGGCACGCGCGGATCGGTCGGGTGCGATCAGCCTCGTATGGCCGTCGCCCTCCATGATCGCGTAGGGGAGCGCGAACAGCGGCGGCCCGAGATGCCACAGGGTCCAGAGCCACGTCGTCGTCGCCGGGCTCGAGCCGAGGATGCGGTCGGCACCGAACACGTTCGGAAAGCTGAGAAGCTGAACCGCGACGATCAGCGTCACGTAGAGGCTGCCTGCCGAGAGCACCAGCAGCGGCACCGAGCGGGTGCGGCCGTACTGCGCGAAGAACAGCACGGTGGTCACCGCGTAGACGACGACGAGCGCGGACTGATAGCTCGCCACGAAGCCCGGCATCGGGGCCATCGGGCGGCCTGCGACGGGGAGCAGCGCGAAGGTCAGCGCGGTGAAGGCTGCGCAGGCGAGGCCGGCGAACCGGCGCTGCCCCGCCCCCGGTGCCGCTGTGGCGAGGGTCCTCAGGTCGGTGGGGCGCGGTGCGTCGTTCACGATGGTCTCCGACCGCGCGACACCAGTGGTGATGCCGAGCGGTCAAGGTTGTGGCAGATTTCCACAACCTAAGATACCCGCCTTGAAGCTCGGCGAAGTCGTTCGGCGTCGAACGATGCGGCGACGTCAGTGCTTCGGGCGTCGAAGAGCGAGAAGGATCTTACGCGTCGCGCGCCGCTCGGCCTGAATCTGCGCGACCAGGGTCTCGGCACTTGGGACGCCCATCGCCGTGGCCATGCGGGCCAGCGCGCCGCGCGACGGCGCCGACCCGTCCGCGCCGACCAGCCGCTGCCAATGATGCACCGTGTCGAACAGCCGATAGGCGTCGGCGAGCCGGGTTGCGGTGTCGATGGGGAGGATCCCGCGGGCGCCGGCCCGCTCCAGCACCGCGTCGGCGGTGGCGCCGACCAGATCGGGATCGGCCTGCGCGTGGCCGAGCACGAGGGCCTGGGCCAGGAACTCGAGATCGAGCAGGGCGCCCGGCGCCAGCTTCAGGTCGAGCGGCCCGCGATGGCCCTTCTCGCGGGCGACCAGCCCGCGCATGTCGCGCACCGCCGCGCACACCGCGGTCGCGTCGCGCGGCCGCGCCACGGTCTCGCGGATGCGCGCCGCGATCTCGCCGCCGAGGCCGGCATCGCCCGCGATCACGCGCGCCCGGGTCAGCACCATGTGCTCCCAGACCTCGGCTTCGTCCTGGTGATAGGCGACGAAGCCCCGCACCTGCACCGCGGTCGGGCTGTGCTCGCCGCCCGGCCGAAGGCGCAGGTCGACGGCGTAGAGGCCGCCGCGCCGGGTCTGGACGGTCAGCGCCGCGTAGAGCCGCTGGGCGAGGCGGTTGTAGGCCACCACCGCGTCGATCGCCTTCGGGCCCGTGGTGGTGCGGTCCTCGGGGTCGAAATCGTAGACGACGATGAGGTCGAGGTCGGATTCCGCCGTGAGCTGGCGCGAGCCGAGGCGGCCGACGGCGAGGATCGCGCAGCGCCCCTGCGGCACCGTGCCGTATTCCGCCGCGAACCCGCGCTCGACCGCCGCGAGGCTGGCGGCGACCGCGGCTTCGGCGATCCCGGAATAGGCCTCGCCGGCCTGGGCCGCCGACAGGATGCCCGAGAGCAGCCGCGCTCCGGTGACGAAGCGCAGCTGCCGGGCCGCGTCACGGCTGCGGTCGAGGAAGGTCTCGTGGTCCCCCGGGCTGCCGACCAGCGCCTGGTACTGCGCGGCGATCGCCCCCGCATCGGTGGTCGGCAGGACGAAGTCGGGATCGAGCACCGCGTCGAGCACGTGCGGGCCGCTCCCGACGGTCGCCGCGAGGCGCGGCGCGGTGCCGAGGATGTCGGCGAACAGCAGGCGCAGGCGTTCGTGCGCGAGCAGGATCGTCAGCAGCTCGGCCGCGTCCGGCATCCGGCCGAAGGCGTGGTCGAGGGTGTTCAGCGCCGCGTCCGGCTCCGCCGTGCCGCCGAGCGCCTGGAGCAGGCTCGGCAGCAGCTCGGTCAGGACGGCGCGCGCGCGCGCGGTGCGCACCGCAGGGCGCCGGCCGAAATGCCAGCCGCGCACGGTCTCGATCGTGCGCGCCGGCTCGGCGAAGCCGAGCGCCGAAAGCGTGACCAGCGTCGCGGGATCGTCCTCGCTGCCGCTGAAGACGAGGTCGCCGACCTCGGCCGAGAGGCTCGGCGCGGTCTCGAACAGCAGCACGTAATGGGCCTGGACACGGCCGGCATGGTGCAGGAGCGCCGCCTCGAACGCCGCACGCGTGGCGAAGCCGCAGAAGCGTGCGAAGGCGGTGAGATCGTCCGGCTCGAGCGGCAGGCGCTGCGTCTGCTCGTCGCGACGCATCTGCAGGCGATGCTCAATCGTGCGCAGGAACGCGTAGGCCGCGTGCAATTCGTCCCGTGCGGCCCCGGTGATCCAGCCGGCGTCGGTGAGGCGGCTCAGCATCGGCACCGTCCGGCTGCCGCGCAGCTCCGGGCGCCGCCCGCCGAAGACCAGCTGCTGCGTCTGGACGAAGAACTCGATCTCGCGAATGCCGCCGCGGCCGAGCTTGATGTCGTGGCCGCCGACGGCGAGGGCCTCGTGCCCGCGCACCACGTGGATCTGGCGCTTCATCGCGTGGATGTCGGCGATGGCGGCGAAGTCGAAGTATTTGCGCCAGATGAACGGCCTCAGCTCGGCCAGGAAGCGCGCGCCGGCCTCGCGATCGCCGGCGATCGGCCGAGCCTTGATGAAGGCGGCCCGTTCCCAGTTCTGGCCGAGCGACTGATAGTAGTCGAAGGCGAAATCGGTGGAGAGCGCCACCGCGGTCGAGCCGGGATCGGGCCGCAGCCGGTAATCGACCCGGTGGACGTAGCCCTCGGCGGTGCGCTCCTCCAACAGCTTGGCGATGCCCTGCGCGACCTTGGCGAAGAAGGGCTTCGCCTCGACGCCGTCGGCGAGCGGCGCGCGGGCGGCGTCGAAGAACACGATCAGGTCGATGTCGCTGGAATAGTTGAGTTCGCCCCCGCCGAGCTTGCCCAAGCCGAGGACGACGAGCCCCGAACCGGCCTGCGGGTCGCCCGGGTCGGGCGGATGCAGCTTCCCCGCCCCGGCCGCCTGGAGCAGGAGCGCGTCGGCCGCGGCGCCGACGGACGCGTCGGCGAAGTCCGACAGGGCCTTCGTCACCGTCGGGAGGTCCCAGAGCCCGCCGAGATCGGCCAGCGCGACGAGCAGCGCATGCTCCGCCCGGTTCCACCGGAGCGCTCGCCCGATCGCGACGAGGTCCGGCTTCGTGCCGCCCGCGCGCCCGGCGGCGCGCTGGCGCGCCGTGATCGCCGCGTCGGACGCTTCCGGGGCCTTCTCGACCAGGGCGGCGAAGCGCTCCGGCGCCTGTGCGATCAGCCGCCACAGGAACGGGGAATGGTCGGCGATCCCGAGGAGCAGCGCCCGCAGGGGCGGCGTGAGGAACCCCGCCGGGAATGCGGCTTCGACGTCGCCGAGCCGGGCGGCGGCGGTGTCCGGATCGTGGAGCGCCGGGGCCGCCCCGAGGCGGTCGCGCAACGGGCCGAGGGCTGGCATGGGGTTCGACCCGTCCGTGGCCGGGATGGGGGAGGTTGCCGGGAGGTCCTCCGATCGGGCGACACGCTACCCGATCGCCGCGCCTTTGGGGATGCGGTTGCCGCGTCTCGGCGCACCGGCAACGGCGGCTTTCCCGGGCCGACGCCCTAATCCATCAGCGCGAGGGTGCGCAGCACCGCCATGCCGACGAGCTCGGCATCGATCTCGCCGGCTTCCGTCCGGGGCAGGACCGCGACGGCCTCGACGATGTTTCCCGAAAGCGGCCCGACCACGACCTTGAGCACGGCGCCGGCCGGCGCGTCAGGATCCTCGACCAGGGCGACGACGTGGCCGGCGGCCTCGCCGTAGACCCGAAGCGGCTGATAGGCCGCCTCGTCGGACTCCGCGTCGACGGGATGCGGCTGGCGGCCGAAGGTGGGACGAATCACGTTGCTCATGCGTCGAGTCCCTCGCACGCGGTGGGGCCGGGCATCCGCTCCGTCGGACCGAGGTTCGGGTCGTAGCTTCGGCCGGACGAGGATAACGCCGTCCGCCGGATCGCGCATCAGCGTGCTTGCCAGAACGTGTCGTCCCCGGTCGACGCGACGGCCCCGACAGAAAAAAGGCCGCCCCGAAAGGAGCGGCCCGAAGCCTAGGGAGGAAACGCCCAAGATGGGCAGCAGGACTGCGACGCCATCGCTATCCCGCAATGCACCAATAGTGCGTTGCGACGCACCATGCAAGCGTCGGACGTTCCGTACCGATGACGGAGCGCAGCGTTCCCCCCGCTTCGGAACGCGGCGTCAGGAACCGCCCTGTCGATCGTCGTCGAGCTGCCGCATCAATTCGGCCAGGCGTGGATCGAGCGCTTCGTCGATCACCGGCTCGTAGAGCGCCTGGAGATGGCGCCCGAGGCGCTGGCGCGTCAGCGCGTCGAGGGTCGGCGGCGCGTCCGGCTTGGCGACGATGGTCTGGGCTTGGCGGTTCGTTTCGAGCATGAGCCTTACATTGGCGCCGGGGCGGACATGGCAACCGTCCTGCGGTCGAACCCTGTCGTCCTGCCCGGGGATGCGGCGACGACGACGCCCGAAAGCGGAACGGCGCGGACCCTTGGGGGGCCGCGCCGTTCCTGTCTCGCAAATCGAAGGGTCATGGGCCTTAGCGGTCGCCGACGCCCGACAGCAGCTTCTCGATCTGGCCGAGGCCGCTCTCGCGGGCCTTCGCCTCGCTCGGCAGGCTCCGGTCGGAGCGCTGGGTCAGCTTGCCATTCTTGCGGATGGCCCACTGATACGAGCCGCCGTCGGCCTTCGGGGGAATGATCTCCAGGGAGTACGGATGGATGTTCGTTGATGTATCGCTCATGCGCCGATTATGCCACGGACAGGGAGCCAGACCAAGTCCGGTCTGAAACATCGGCTCGAGATGCCGCATTGGGCGATCCGCCGCGCGACGTGTCCGCCGCGCCGATGCCGCCGGCGGGCATCGGCGAGGGACGCCCGCGGGGAGCGCAAGACGTCTGCGACGACGCTCGCGAGAGCGGCCCTCAACGCCGTGGCCCGAGCCGAAGCCGGGCCTGAACGGTCGTCATCGGTGCGGCCTACTGCGCCTTCTCGTGCTCGCCGAGGCCGACGGCCCTGTAATCGTAGGTCGGGTAGAACTCGGTCCGGTAGGCGCCCCAGGCGGTATCCTCCAGCACGCGGTTGATCTCGCGGATCCGGTTCGCCGGCAGGCGCAGGACGATGACCTGGCCGATGCCCATCACGACGCTCCAGGACACCACCTCGATGCCGGGCGGCGGGAAGGCCTTGTAGAACCCCTGCCGGGTGAGCTGCGCGTTCAGCTCGGCCAGCGGACGCGACTGGTCGTGCTTCAGGAAGACCGTGAGCAGGGTCGCGTTGTCGGGCGTCGCCGCCGCGGAGCCGGACGGCGGCGCCGCGACGGTCTGAGCCTGGGCGCGGGGCATGCCCGCGACCGGGAGGACGCTCATCGCCAGGGCCGCGAGCGATCGGATCGCAAAGGTTGGGCCTCGCATCGCATCGTCCTCCTGCGGCCTTTGCCCGACGTTCGAGGCGCCGGGTCCGAACATGGGCCGCGATGCCGAAAGCGCCGAGCCGGCCTCATGGATCCGCGTCGGCGGGCTTGGCCGGCGCGGTATTCCAGCTCGTCGCCTCGATGCGCGCCGTGCCCCAGCCGGTGCCCACGGCGATCGAGAGCGGCAGCAGCAGCCTGGCTTCCGTGATCGGGGCCAGGCGCACGCGCATGTCGTCGTTCTCCGACATCCGGCGCACGGACGAGCCCTTGGCGCGGTGGCCCGCCACCGGGATCCAGCGGATCCGGCACTCGAGCGCGGGCCCGCGGTAGGGCCCGGCGGCGACCTGGACCACCGTGCCGCGCGACAGCGCGATGTCGGCGCGGGCGGCGCCGTCGAAGACCGGGATGCTCCGATCGCACATGGCGGGGACCAGCGGGCCGGGGCCGACCTGCACCGCCAGCATGCCGATCGATCGGTGACGTTGGTCGTGTCGGCGGCGGTGACCGGGACGCGATCGGGTTTCGGCTGTGGCTCGGACTCGACCTCCGCCTTGCGGACGGTGCCGGCATCGAACGTCACCAGCACGCGCACCGGTGCGGTGCCGTAGCGGCTGTCGATCCGAAAGGTGCTCGGCACCGCGCCGGCCGGCGACAGGCGCCCGCTCGACCGCGCCGTGCCGTCGCCCTGGAAGAACCAGCCGGCGAGACCGGTGAGGCGCCCGGTGAGGCCGATCGCGTAGCGCTCGGGGGTGAGGTCGGCCGTGAGATCCGCGGTGCCGACGCCGAGATTGAGGAAGCTGAGGCCGTACTTCACGACGACGTGCCGAGATCCGTCCCCGCGCGGCGCCGCGGACGCCGCCGGCACGAGGGCGACCATCGCCACGAGCACCGCAGAGAACGTGGCCGGCCGGTACGACGGACGTGATCGCTCCGGGAAACGCACGCTCCTCACCCCGTGCCCTCGCATGCCGGACATCCTCGTGTCGCCGAAGCCTAGGGCAACCCCGTCGACCGGTCGAGAAGCGGTGCCAGCCATCGAAGAGCGACTTGAGCGACCTCGCAGCGATGCCGCCGAGGCTAGGCAGGTGGTCGACCTGCCGAATCCCCCGGGTTTCGGATGAACCGCGACTGCATCCGTCCGTTGCCGTGCGACCCCTCATGAAATGGACGGCCCGATGACACGCTCGACGATCGCACTCGCCTCCGCGCTCGGAGTTCTCCTAAGCGGTCCCGCCTCGGCGCAGATCGTCACGGGCGGCGCCGGCAATACCGGCGTCACCGCGCCTCCCGGCACCGGCGGTGTTGGCGGCGGAGCGCGCGACCTCGGCCCGAGCCCGATCACCCGCGGCAACGAGGCCAACCCGAGCAACTCGTCCGTGCCCGGCACCACCCCGAGCGTGAACATCGGCGGGACGCCGACCAGCGGACCGCCCGGCACCGGCGGTGCGGCCGGCGGCCCGTCCCTCGGCCGGTAAGGCCGGCGACCTGCAAGAGTCGCATGGCTTCGTTGTCCGCGCCGCACACACCGCCTATCTCTTTGGTGTTGCGGCGCACACGACGCGGCGCGATGATCACCGTCGTTCGCCGCCATCCCGGTCGGCGAGCACCGCGCGACGCGGCCCCGGCGAGACTCCGGCGTGCCCTCCGCCCACGGTGACGGCCTCAGGCCATCTGGGGCATCTCACGTCTCGCTGCAGACCCCCATCCATGAGCACCACGCTTCGTATCGCGTTGACGACGCTCGTCGTCGGCACGGATGTCTTCGTCCTGCGTGCAGGGCCAGGCGACCGGCTCGGCGCCGCGGAGGCCGGGCGCATCGCGGCCCGCCAGTTCCAGGATGCCGACTGGCCGGCGGCCGAGACCGCCTGGGCCGCGACGGCCCTGAACGGCGCTGGCCCGTTCGCGGCAATCCTGTCCCTGGCCCTGATCGCCGCGATCTGGTGCGTCGGACGGCGCGGGGCCGTATATGCCGGGCTCGCGGTCGCGGGCTTGCTGGTCGAGGCGCAGCCCGAGCCGGCACAGGCCTACTACGACACCCGCGACTACCCGGAATTCGTCGAGGTCCTGCCGAACCAGACCGCCTTCCTCATCCCCGAGGTCGGCGAATCGAAGTCCGGCCAGGCGGCCTTCATGTCCGAGCAGTTCCTGAACGAGCGTAAGGTCGCGATGAAGCGGGTCCAAATCCCGCACACGCTGATCCGCAATCCCGGCTGGGCCTACGATTACTACGTGCCCGCCGCGCGGCTGATGCTCGTCGACCGGTCGCCGGTCTCGCGCGAATGGGTGAGCTCGACCGATCGCGGCACCTCGGCCAAGGACCAGGGCATCCGCTTCGAGACCGCAGAATCGGTGACCCTGCGCACCGGCGTCGTCGTCTCGGCCTTCGTGAAGGAGGAGGATGCGAGCAAGTTCGTCTACTGGTTCGGCGCGCGCGCCACCGGCGGCAACGCGAGCGACCCGCAGGTGAACTTCGCGAGCGTGATCCAGGGCAAGTCGCTGGCCGAGGTGGTCGACGGGAACGTCCACCGCACCGTCCAGGCGGCGATGGCCAAGGAGTTCGGCCGCCGCACCACCGACGAGGCGATCCACGGCAAGGCGGCGATCATCGAGGCCGTCGAGAAGGAGGTCCGGCGCGTCTACGAGCCGATGGGGATCACGGTGACGACGCTCGGCTACGCCGAGGGTCTGACCTTCGACAACCCCGAGATCCAGAAGGCGATCGACCTGACCTTCGTGGCGATGAAGAACGCCCAGTCGGCTCAGGCGCAGATGCAGACGCTGCCGATCCAGGAAAAGATCCTCGACCTGAAGATCCGCGAGATGGATGCGGAAAGCCGCCAGACCCTCGTCGGCCGCTGGAACGGCTCGGCCGCCAACGTCCTGCCCGCCCTGCCGAGCTGGGTCGTGCTGCCTGCCGGCTGGCTCGACGCGCTGAAGACCTGGCTCCAGCCGGGTCAGCCGGCGCCGGCCGGGCACTGACCGTCGGCCGCCGGTGCGTGGATGCGGCGCTCCGGCGGACTGTTCGCGAACGGCGTGGATCGGTGCGGAAGGCCTAGACGTCGGCCCCTTGCGCCTCACGGATCATGCGGTCGACCAGCGCTTCGCGCTTCCCCTGACGGATCAGGATGCGCGCGGCGGCTCGGGCGTTGGCCGCCCGCACCTCCGCATTCGGCGCGCCGTCGCGAAGCGCGCACGCGGCGAGCTTTCGGAACCAGCGCACGTTGGCGATGACCGTCGATCGGCGGCTCAAGGGGCCGCCGACATCGAGGAGCCGTTCCGTCGTTGATGAGGACATCGTTTCGATCCCGGATCGCGGGCCCCCGCTTGTCCGTGAGTGAGACAAGAAATGGCGAACGCACCAAGTTTCGGCAAGAGCGATGCCGTCGATGATGTGCCGAATTTAGACATCGGAGCTTCGGACAACCGGAAGCGACTGCGGCGGCCGACCCGGCGTCAGAATTCGGCCGCGGTCCGCCAAGGCTTCCGAAGCACAGTGCGGGACGTCGCCGAGCCGGAATGGCCCTCTCCGAAGGTCGTTGCGCGACGTCGGGCCAAGCACGTTCGGGCGCGTCGACGATACTGTTTTACGGTTTCGGAAGACCCGAGCCTCAAGCGATCGACCCGCTCGCAGGGGCGCGGCACGACGGAACGAAGCGGTGCGACCGCACTTCTCCGAGGGACTTCCCGCTGCTTGAGGTGAATGCCATGGACGACGACCGGGTCTGGTCTTTCGAGAAGAGCCTCTGGGACGGCAGTCCCGACCATTATCGCGAGCTCGTCGACGAGGAATGCCTCATGGTGCTGCCGCACCCGCCCTTCGTGCTCAGCGGCACCCAGGCGATCGAGGCCGTCGCTCATACGCCACGATGGACCGAGGTCGCGTTCTCGAAGGGCCAGATCGCCCGGCCGCAGGAGGGCATCATCGTGGTCGCCTACCACGTCGAGGCCGCGCGCGACGACGAGGCGTATCAGGCGAACTGCACCTCGACCTATCGACGCGTGTCGCACGAGGTCTGGCGCGTGATCCAGCACCAGCAGACGCCGCCGCTCGTCCTGCCGAGCGCCGTCGAGAAGACCGGCTGATCGGGTCCGTCTCGCCGATAGCGCCGATGCCGTCACGCTGCCGGAGGCCTCGCGGCCTCGACGCGACCGCGTGGCGGCGTCGCTTCGCCGATCGAACCCTATGGCATGGCGAACCCAGCGGCTCGCGCCGATCCGGGTTCGGGACAGGGTGCGAGTTCGCGTCGTCGGGTCCAGCCGCGCATGGCGGCCTACGGACGGCGAGCCTCGTCCTCGGCCTCCGTTCCCGGCCGGTCCATCGGGCCCGCGCCCGGCTTGGTCTCCCCGGTGACGGTGTCCTGGGGCGTGATCGCCGCGCCGTCCGGCTTCGGTTTTCCCTGCGGCATCCGCTGGGCCTGGGTGTCGGTGGTGTCGTCGGTCATGCGGGCGGTCCTTCAGATCTCGGTTTCGCGGCGGACGACCGCGGCCTCGCCGGTGCCCTTCTGGGCCAGGCCGACCTCGGCATCCTCTCCCGGCACCGGGAGCGGCTCGGAACTGGTCGCGTCGGTCAGGCCTTCCTCCGGCTTCCGGGCGGCTGGCGCATCACGCGTTTCCCCAGCGTCGGCGGGACGGCCGGCGTCGTAGGTGGTGTTCGCGAGATCTTCGGTGTTGGCGACCTGATCGGGCATGGGGGACTCTCCGGTTCGGAAGAGCAACGTCCTGTGATCGGTCGCGGTTCTCGCAAGCGCGTCGCGATGTTCCGAGCGGCGCCGGCGGCATGATCCGCGGTGCCGTTCGCGTCCGAGCCGGGGAGCCTCGATGGGTCGTCCTCGGTCAGGTCACCTCGTCCGCCGCATTGGCCCGCGAGCCCGGCGCGGCAAAATCCGCAGCACCGATCCGAACGCGGTCGCTCGGCTCGGACAGGCGCTCATAGGTCTGCTTCGCGGTTCCCTCGATCACGGCACGATGCGACTCGAAGAAGTCGACCGGCCCGAGCTTGGTCGCGCCGAACTCGGCATGCATCACGTCGACCGGGATCTCGACGTGGATCACCCGCCCACCCTCGATCATGGCGAAGGCCACAATGTTCGGATCGGTGGCGGAAAGGTGCGCATCCTGATCGGAATGCTTTTCCAAGGCCATGGGACGGTATCCGGCTCGCGCCGGCGGATCGCCGTCGCTCAAGCACACGCACCTAGCGTTCGATCACCGCCGAACCAGGGCCCTGAATGCGTGGGTCCGATCCAGCATGGGACGCGCGCGGCGGGACCTTGCCCCGTCGCGCGCGTCCCAAGTCCTTCGGTCAGAAGCCGACAATCACGCTGGCCGTCCCGATGACGGTCGCAACAAGGCCGAAAGCGAAGGCCCCGATCATCGCGTAGCTGAACAGCTTCAGTTTCATGCTTGGCATCCTTACCGGTTGTGGCGAAGCGATCCGCCGGCGGTGCAGCCGCACCGCGATCTGCGTCGATCCGGAGATGGCGATCCGACCTCGGCCGTGACGTGCCGGTGCGCACGCTACGTCGCAACACGTCGCGGTGCACCATCCGGAGCAAGGTCGGTGCCAGGATGATCGCAGGAGACGCCGCCGGTGGATCGTTGCCCGCCGTGATCCAGCGTGACCGGGGTGCAACAGCCTTCCGAAAAACGGCGAGGCCGAAGCCTGCGCGCTGTAAGCCGCGGTCATGCCTTGCGGATGAGTACGCACACACGGCACGATTGAATGTTTGGCAATGTTAACAAACTATGATTTACGTGCCCAGGTTGGGAGGCAAGCATGCAACCGTCGGAATGCTGCATCTTTCGGATCGTGCTGGCGTCGGCCGTCGGGCTCGCGATCACGACTCTGCTGCTCTGGAAATACTCGCCGGTCCTGGCCATCGTATCGGCACCGGTCGGTGGGTCGATGGCGGCCATCATGGCGATGATCGTGTTCCAGGCGGCCCGGCCCTTCGTCTCGTCCGAGCCGATGGGCGTCAATCCGCACAGCGACTATTTCGCCCGGAAGATCGACTTCCTGTAGCGTCGCCCTCGCGAGGAAGACGCGTCGAGGTCGACGCGAATGAGCCCCTTCATCGGATCGCCTGCCGTGCCGCCCGGTGCCGGACGTGGCCGTGTGCGGCCGCTGACCGCTTGCCGATCCGACGCGCGCGGACGATGCGTTGCGATGCCGTCGCGAACCGCTCGCCGGGCTCTGTACGGACCTGCCGAATGCCGCCGACGTTCTGCACGTCGTCGTAGGGCCCGCGGCCCGTGCGCGCCCGATAGGCCGCGCCCGCGAAATCGCCGGGCGTCGGCGGCGTGCCGGGTTGCGAGAAGCTCGTCTCCGGCCTGTAGGCCGGCCCCCACCCGATCTCGTCGTCGCCGGCCGGATCCTTGCCCGGAAAGCCGGTGACGTAGCCCGTGCTCTGCGCCGCGGCAGGCCATGCCGGCCCCAGCAGGCAGGCGACGCAGCCGAGGACGCAGATCGCCTTGTTCGGTGAAAACGGCACCCGGAACCTCCTTCGTCGCGACATGCCGGGCAGGCCGGCCCATGCCACCCATGGTCGCGAGGCCAACCGTCCGTTCGCCACCCGGTTCGGAGCCTGTGGTCAGGTGCCGCGGAGGTCGCGGTCGCGAGCCTGACCTCACTCAGGCGGCCAACCCGACGGTCGCGACCGCTCAATCGGCCGGGCCGTCGCCCGTCACCGGGTGCGACCGACCTTTCGTGGTCATGCCGGGGCTCACGCCGCGATCGCCTGCTCGACGGCATCGCAGGTCGCGCCGAGCCCGTCTTCGTGCGCGACCCGCTGCGCGGCCTCGCGGCAGGCGTGCGCCACGGTCGGGGAGGTCAGGAGCCGATCCATGACGCGCGCGCCGCGTGACGGCGTAAACCGGCGACGGCTCAGCGTCGCCCCCACGCCGAGCTTCCTCAGGCGGGCGGCTTCGTCGAAGTGATCGAACGCCACCGGAACGACGAGCTGCGGGATGCCGGCGGTGAGCGCCTGCGCCACGGTGCCGATGCCGCCGTGATGGACCAGGGCGGCACAGTGCGGCAGCAGCGCGCTGAACGGCGCGTAGGCCACGTGCCGGATCTCCGGCGGCAGGGTGTCGGAGACCTGATCGGCCTGCGGCGCCAGCAGGATGCCGCGGCGGCCCATGCGCCGGCACAGGGCGGTCGCTGTGCGGAAGAACGCCCGACCCTGGCGCATTCCCGAGCCGTAGGTGAAGGCGATGGGCGGCGCGCCCGCGTCGAGGAAGGCCGCCACCTCCGGGTCGAGCCCGTCCCGGTCACCGAAGCGATCCGAGAGCGGAAAGCCGACTTGCACGGCCTGCTCGGGCCAATCGGGCTGCGGCTCGGCGAACCAGTCCGGGCAGGTGAGCACCATCCGCGTCGGGCTGTTCCACCAGTGGCGCAGCCGGCGGACCGGCGGCAGGCCGAGGGTCGCCCGAAACGCGTTCAGGCCGGGCAGCACCGCCGGGTCGACGACGTAGCGATCCCCGCCCCGCCCGAGCCAATGCCGCGTGCGCGACGGCAGGAGGTGCGCCAGCGGCAGGCCCGGAAGAACGGGGGCGTCGCGGCGGCTCTCGATCAGGAACGGCGCGACGTGGAGCGTCACCAGGGGCAGGCCGAGCTTGTCCTGCGCGACGCGGGCGCCGAGGCTGTTGGGGGAGGCCACGACGACACCGCCTTCGGCCGACCACCGTGTGCGCAGCCAGTCGAACACCGGCTCGGTCGCCGAGGACAGGGTCTGCAGAAGCGGTGCGACCCCGCGCCGCGGATGCCAGAGATCCGGGTGCCGGATGGTGCGCTCGTAATCCGCCTGCGTGCCGAGAGCGTGGAAATCGACCCCGGCCCGCTTCGCCAGCCCGCCGAACGGCGCCGGCGCCGCCAGGGCGACGGCGTGACCGCGCCGCTTGAGGGCGGAGGCGAGCGCAAGGAACGGCAGAACGTCGCCGTGTGAGCCGAGCGTAACGAGATGCACCTGCATTGCGCTCTATTACGATAAATTCCGTCCTTTGACTTCAACAAACTTAAGAACGCGCATATGACATAAATCATAGGCCGGATTTCCTAGTATAATGTGTTCGTACTAGTTGCTGCGGTCAAGCTTCTTCTCGCCTGCACGATCGGGCCGTGGCACCCCAACCCGGCAAACGCCTATGTCGTAAGGGTCGCGCGCAGGACGCGAACCTGGACCTGCTCGCCTCGCGAAGCACGTCGCGACGGAGCGCGAGCATGTCCAAACTCAAATGGTGACCGTCGTCCTGACCGGCGCATCGAGCGGTATCGCCCATGCGGCCGCTGGGGCGTTCATGGCGCGCGCGGGCTGCGTCGTTCCGGCCGCGCGCCGTATCGGTAGGCCCGATGCCACGCGGTCGTGAGTTCCGGGTCGGCAACGACGAGGTGGTCGCGACCCCGACCGACGCAACCGATCCCGAGGCGGTGGCGGCCATCGCTGCCGAGCCCCTTGCGGCCGTTCCGTCGGATCGACGTCCGGGTCGGCAAGGTCGGCGCGGGCGCGTTCGGGCCGCTTCTCGACACGGCGGTCGACCTGCAGAGGCGGGTTGTTGCGATCGACCCGATCGACGCGATCCACGGCGCCTGCGCGGTGCCGCACGTCCTGAAGTTTCGCGCTGCACCCGCGCTGCAAGGTGCCGGTCGGCTGGCGGACGCGCCGGCACTCCCAAAGCAAGAAATCAAGTGCGGGTTTTGGTCCTCGCGCTTGCCGGGGCCGGACCTCGGCGGGTTATGCGACGGCGCCGCTTACGCGCCGAGGCCGACGGCACCGGCATGAACAGCGGCCGACGCGCGAGGATGCGTTCTCCACCGGCCGCATCGGTCCGCGGCTGGCGGTGCCGGCCGCCTGCGGCACCGCCCGCCTCGAAGGCGGCCCTGTGGGACATCGAACCCGAGAGGTCGCGGGCGGCCGTGCGGCTGCTAGCTCTCGGCGTGCAGGCTCTTGATGAAGCGCCGCGCGATCTCGCGCACCGCCTCGTCGTCGCGGGCCTCTCCGTGGGCCTTGTCCCACAGGTGGTCGAGGCTGCCGTCGAGCTCGTCGAGGAGCTCCGGATGGCGCTGCGCGACGAAGCGGATCGTGCCGAACAGCAGGTGCTCGACCGCCATCTCGCGGCGGCGGGCGTCGATGATCGCGTCGGACGCTGGGGCGGATGTCGGATCGGTCATGGCGCATCAACGGTCGCAATCCGGGTTCGGTTCGCACGCTCGCGCTGCTTCGAGTGCCGCAGCCCGATCACGGTCCGGCGTGCGGCCGGCCGGCGGCTCAGGTGAGCCAGCGCTCGTCGATGTCGGTCGCGTTCCACGCCGCCATCGGCTGGCTCGCATCGCCCTCGGCGAACACGACCACGTCGTCGGGCCCGACATCGTGGACCGCGAACCAATCCCAGCGGCGGTGGATCACGCGGGGACCGCCGAAGATCCGGACGGCGTTCCAGTAGCGGTCGTCCTTGAAGCCGACGTAGTGGACGCAGCGCGGCGATCGGTCCGACGTCTCAGGCATCCGGACGATCGCGCGGCAGGCCGCATTGGACGTGGTGACGGCTGGCTTCGGGAAAGCGCATCGGTGGAGGATAAGCGCCGGCATCGCCTTGTCGAGGCAACCGGTTGTCGCGCGAAGGCGCTCGTGCGTGATGACGCTTCGCCTCGTCGGCCCCGATCCGGTTCGGCTCGACGGCACGGAGCGACCTGTAGATGACCGTCGACGCCGGCGGCACACGGCCTACGGCGTCGCGGCTCCGTCAGCCGCCCCGCAGGTGTGATCCATCAGGTCCTCGGCGCTCGCCCGCGGCGCCCGGTAGGCCAGCACGTAGTAGCCGGGATCCGGATCGCCGGCCGGGGTCGCGACCGCCGCGAGGCTGGTCTGCCGCAGGTCCCGACGCCCCGGCAGGCGGACGAGCGCCGCGAACGGGTTGAAGCGCTCCGCCTCGGCAGCCGTCACCCGCAGGGCTAGGTAGCGGTCGCCCGCGAGGGGAACTGGGAACGGCGCCCAGGTGGCGCGGATGCCGTGGCCGTGCGTCCGCAGGGCGGCCAGCACCCGCGGCTTGATGCAGGCGAGATGGATGTGGAGCTGGTCCTGGCTTCGGCCCCGGGCCGAGTTCACCGCGAGGCCGACCTCCTCCACCGGCACGCGGCCCTTCAGCGGGGCGGATGCGAAGCGCCGGGCCGCGAGGGCGGCGCGCCAGTAGGCGATCCCCCGCGCCCCGCGCAGCACCGGCGCCTCGAGCCCGGCGACCGTGTCCGTCGGCATCACGACGACGTGGGTCGGCTCGCCCGGCGCGCGCAGCACCGCCGTCCCAGGCCGGTCCTTGTCGCCGAGATCGACGTCCAAGCAGGGAAAGGTCCGGTCGGCGAGCGTCTTGGCGAGGACGCAGGTCTTCAGCGCCGCCCAGAGCACGTCCCGGCTCGGATCGCCGGCGGCGCGGGCGGGCGCGGGAAGCGCGGCGAGAACGATCGCGGTCGGCACGATCCAGCGCATGTCGTCTTTCCCGGATCCCCGACGCGTCGTCCGCCCGAGGCGGCCGCGATAACCCCCGCCGCGTCGCATCGGCGATCGCGCCTTGCAGCACGGCTTCGGAGTGCCCTGCAGGCATGAAAAAACCCGCCACGTCGAGACTGGGCGGGTTGAAGAAATGGTAGCGGGAGAGGGACTCGAACCCCCGACACGAGGATTATGATTCCAAGTGTCTAGCATCCGCCGCCCCCGTTTTCGAGACCAGGGAGCCCCGCTAAGGCACTGGCGCTACAGCGCTCCCCTTAACCAAGGCTTAAACTGCCCCTTGCGGAGGGGTCCCGAACCGCCCCAGGGTCCCGCCCCAGTTCCGCCCCAGTTCGTAGGACGCCCGCCTTGGCCACCCGTCTCACCCAACAGATCGTCGACAAGCACGTCCTCAAGGCCAAGCCCGGGACAGTGCCCTACGACGTCATCGACGCCGGCTGCCCGGGTCTCATCCTCCGGATCAAGCCGCGCGGCGCGAGTTGGGGCACGAAGTTCGAGCGCGGCGGCCAGACGCTCCGGCTCAAGATCGGCACCCCTGGCGTCCTCGACCTTGAGCAGGCGCGGTACATCGCCGGCAAGGCTCGGGCGCTGGTGCACTCGTCGGCCGCTGCCCCGGGCGAGGACTGGCTCAGGGACCGCTTCGTCGAGCTCGGCCTGGCGCAGCCCCGGCCACCCCGGGACGAGCGGATCGTGGCCGAGTTCTTGGCGACCGCCCCGCATCTGATGCAGTGGCGGTGGGAGGAGGCCCGAGACGCCTACCTTTCCGAGGTCCAGCGCATCCGCCGGGTCGATACCTACAAGGACTACCGGACGATGCTGGGCCTCGCCGAGATGGCGCGATTCGCTGGCCGGCCGGTACGGCTGATCACCAGGCAGGAACTCGCAGTCGTGGTCTCCGAGATCCACACCTCGGGCCGTGAGCGGCATGCCGAACACCTCGCAAGCGTGCTGCGCCCGTTCTGGTCGTTCATGGCCCAGGACCGGAACCAGGCCGCATCCGGCGTGACCGAGCCGATGCCGTTGCTCAAGGCCCCGGAACGGAGCTCGGGCGTCAAGCCGAGGCCCAACGGCAAGGTGCCCGGCGGCTACACCGCCACCACCGACGAGATCTCCCACATCGTCGCCGTCGCCCGGGTGGGCGTCCTCGATAGGTCTCAGTCCGTCGCCCTGGAACTCCTGGTCACGACCGGCCAGCGACGTCGGCCGGTGGCGGGCGCGCTTGCCGTGGACTTCGTGCCGTGGGCCGAGCAGCCGGGCTGGGGAATCTGGAGCATGGGACCGGCTCACAGAAAGACCGCCGCTAAGCGCCAGGACCGCCATCGCCACGTCGTGCCGCTCCCGCCGCCGCTCTGGGACCGCATCCGGGCCCAGATGGAACGCGCGGCTTCGACCGGGTCCGAGTACCTGTTCCCCCAGGTCCGGGCCCGACGGCTCGGGGACCGGACGGACGGCCACCTCTCCGACGCCTCGATCAACCACCGCCTGCTCGACCTGGGCATGCGCGCGAGCCCGCACGATCTCCGCCGCGGCCTGTCGACGACGTGCCAGCACCGGCTCCGGCAGTCCCGCGAGGCGGTAAAGCTCATCCTCGACCACAACGAGGGATTCCGGAGCGACGACGTCCTGGAGGCGCACTACACCGAGGACGACCGCCTCGACCTGAAGGGGCCGGTGATGACGGCGTGGTCCACGTGGCTGGAGGCCCAAGTCGCCTCGACGGAGCTCCCGGACCTGGCGACCCTGCGGGGCGAGATCGCCCGCCGGCGCCGGGAGCGCGAGGCCGCCGGCAAGGCCAAGACGGCTGCGGCCGCCGCGGCGAAGGGGGCCAAGGAGAAGCCCGGCTGGGGCTCGGGTAACGTTTTCCAGGACCTCGGCCTGCCCGAGCCTGAAAAGCTCCTGGCCGCTGCAGATGGCCGTGTGGCCTGATGCGTCGCATTTGAGCGACCGGATTCAATCAAAGGCGACGCGTCGCTGGCATGCTTCCCCCATCATCAGGGGAGGCAGGCATGGCCGAAGACATCTTTCTCGTCGACAAGTCGCGCTGGAAGGGCCGGGAGCTCAAGGCGTTCGCTGACGAGGCGAACCGCTTCACGGATGCGGTGCTCAAGAACGAGCAGTGGGACGACTTCATGCGACGGGCTTCCCGTCAGTATGACGTCATGCGAGCGATTTGGCGGGACCCGGCTGCGCCGCTTGGGTACTCCATCGGCGTCCTGAAGGGCGCTGACAAGGCGATGCGCCAAGCCAACGGGAAGGTCGGGTCGGCGGTTAAGGCGATGTCGTTCCGCCTACGCAACCGCGAAATCGCCGATGCCATTTATCTGCTCTACGGGGATGGCCGAGCCGATTTTCCCCAGGGCCCCCATCTCCTCGATCTCTTCGTGAAGCGGCCCCCTATGCCGACGACGCACTAGGCCGAGACCCCCATCGCGACCTCGACGACCTCGGCCCGGGTCGCCTCCCACAGGGCGCGCTCCTCCTTCGCGAGGGCGACCCGGACGAGGCGCCCGGCGGACCCAGCCGGGTGCTCCATCGCGTGCCCGGGATTCCTCCGCTCCAGGCGTGCGTGATCCCGCCAGGCAGCCTTCGTCGCCGGCGACCGCAACCGCCAGTGCGGGCCGCACAGGAACTCGCCGTCGCGGAATCCCTCGTCCACCGAGGCCGTCCGCCGGCAGAACGGGACGGCGCAGCGGGCGCGGTCGGTCATTCATCGTCCTTGATCTGCTGGGCGTCGACCCGCTCTCTCAGGCTGTCCAGCCAACCGAAATCCGGCACCTCGGCATCACGCCAGCGCAGGCCGTTCCAGAGCGTCATGAACTCGTCGCGGGTGATGACGACCGGGTCCGGAGTTAGCCCGGAATCCACGCGCGGTACGATGTAGCCCGGCAGTTCTACGAGCTCGCCGGCGACGTAGCTGCTCTCGTAGTAGTCGTCCGACCTGCGCAACTCCGCGGCACGCTGCTGGATGACGGCGAAGACCCTGTTGAGGAGTTGGTTGCGCTCGCCCTCAGTCATGATGCTGCTTCCTCACCGCGACCGCGAGTTGCTTGCCGAACGCCGCGGCCTCCATCCAGCGCTGCGGGTCCGAGGTCTCGACGGCGATCCAGTAGGCGTCCTCGAACGTCTTGAGGCGGGCATCGACCGCCGCGGCGCGCCCGGCCGGGAGCACCCGCTCGATCAGGCGCACCTGATCGGGCCAAAGGCCGCGCTCGTCACCCAGCCGCAGCACTTCCTCGACCTGATGGGCGTCCTTGAACCAGACCTGCGCGACCTCCGGCTCGGCCTCGGTCCCATCCGGCTGTTTAACCGCTACCCACCAGGTCTGCCTGCTCGACATCGTCATGGCGCCCTCAGCCGTAGTACCGGGAGAACTTGAGCTCGCGGCTCTTGAGGGCGGCCGCCGCGATTCCCGCGGCGTCCCGGTGCCCGTCGACGACCGCCTGCAGAGCCGCCCGGTGCAGCCAATCCTCGACGATGTGGTCCGCGCAGCCCCAGTAGATGCCTCGCTGGTCGGCCAGGGCGGCCACTATGGCGTCGACCGCCTCGACGGAGAGCGCCGGGCACTCCTCAACGTCGATCCAGCAGACGATCTTGCCGTACCGGTCCCAGTCGCGGACCCTCTCGTGCTGGACGGTGAATACCTCACCGCCCTCGTCCGAGATGCCGTGCAGCAGCATGACGTCCTCGTCCTCGCCGCTGCCGCTCTCGTAGAAGTACGCCCACACCGGCCGGTCGGGCGGGATGCCCCTGTGCCCGCTCTGCCAGGTCGGCCGGTTGCGGTAAGCCTCCAGGGACTTGATCGCGCAGGGACGGCAGCGCCGGCACCGCTTGTCACCAACGAAGACCTCCACGCAGTCCTGGCAGTGGCCCAAGTAACCGCCCGGCGCCCACCCGTGCCCGCGCAGATCCTCGATGGAGTAGCCGTCGTCGGGGTTGTCCAGCCGCAGAGGCAGGTTCCCGAGAGTGTGGAAGGTGTGCTCGGTCATGCCAGGTCCTCCACCTTCATCAGAACATGGGGCTCGTCGTTCATCTCGGCGCACGCCTTCACCGGATCGAGGAGCCAGCCGGCGAGCCGTTCGCGGTCGGCCTGCTCCCACACCAGCCAGCGCCTCTTGTCGCCGGGGCCCCAGTCCCGGCCGAACCCGAACGGCTGGTAGACGATGGGCTCGCCCTCCCGCCGGATGCTGTGCGCCTCCTTCTGCGCGTCGGTCAGGCTGAGGACCTCGGAGCCGCACGCGACTGGGAGTGGCCTCGCCGAGATAAGGTGGACGCCGTCCCAGACTCCGCCGAGGACCTCAAGGTCGCCGGTGTCGTAGGGTCTGATGCCCTGGAAGAATGTGCCAGCCGGCATCTTGGATAGCTCGGCCCAGTCGACGATCTTCATGCTTCCCCCCTCACCATCTTCCCGATCAGCGAGGCCAGCAGGAACGTGCTGACGTTGCCCCGGCCTGCCGCGCGCTCGGCCGCCCGGATCAGCGGCAGGTAGTCCCCGAGCCTGCGGGCGCGCTTGGCGAGCTCGGGGTTCGCCGCCACGGCCTCGCGGGCGACCCGGTCATGGCCGGCCTCGTCGAGGAATCCCGGAGGCGGCGGCTCGTCGCGACGCTTGGCGACGATGGCCCGGAAACGCTCGCGGTCGGCTTCGGAGGCGGGCATCAGCTAAAGCTCCCCACCGCCGGCAAGCCGGCGTTGCTGGTGCGCGCCATGTGGGTGGCGGTCTCGGCATCGCAGCGGGCCTGAGCCGTACGGGCGCGCTCCCGGACGAGCTCGTCGTGGAGCTCCAGCACGCGGCGGGCGAGCTCGCGCTTTTCGAGGGAGAGCAGGCCCTTCAGGTCGGGCTTGGAGATCGAGAGGTTGGCCATGTCAGGCTGCCAGCTTGGTCTTGAGAGTGAAGGACACGACGTCGCCGAGCAGTTGGTATCCCCACGGCGGCAGTAGGCCCGCCTTCCGCTTGCCACGCAGGCGACGCCGGCGACGGCGGCTCATCTTGGGATCGGGCGGTACGATGGGGCGGACGAACGCCTGCCCGTAGACGATGCTGTAGGGGCTTGATTCGACGGCGACGTAATCGATGTCCGGGACGACCTCGGGCTCCATGTCAGGCGGCCTTTCCGAACAGGCGGTCGAGGATCGAGGGCTTAGATTTCCGGGCGGCCTGGTGGCGAGCGAGGGCCCTGTAGGCACCCATCTTCGTCTCCCAGACCTCGTCCTCGCGCTCGCGGCGCTTGTCCGTGAGGGCCTGCATGCGCCGGTTGAGCTCGCGGCTCAGGTCTCTGCGCTCCTGTTCGGGCACAAGGCGGATGACTTGGTGGAAGAACAGCACCGGGTTCTGGTTGACGCCCAGGTCACCGAGCATGTCGCGACCGACCTCGGCCACGCGGTCGAGGAAGGCGTCCCACGAGCCGTAAATCGCCTCCACATCAGACCGGAGGCGGATGTCGTGGCCATCGAAGCCGAACAGTACCGGCGGCCTGAGCGGGCGGCGGGGCGGCGTGGGCGGGAGCGGCATGGCGAGCCCTCGGGCCCGGCGGACGCGTTGCCAGTGGAGGACCATGTCAGGCGGCCTCCTCGACCATCGAGAGGTTCACCGCCGCGTCCATGATCAGCCGGTCCGACACCGCGATGAAAGTCTGGTCCGGCGGATCGGCCAGCTTCGGAATCTGGCCCACGATTCGGCGGAGGACTTCTTCGAGGGTGACGTGCGCCGACCGGAGGCGCCGGAGGTCGGCTCGCACGAACCCGGCGTCCCGGAGGACCTGCAGGGCGGTTGCCGCCTCGTAGTCCCAGGCCCCCGGGGCGGCCTGTGAGAGAGCCTCGTTGACGACTTGGATGTCGTCCATCGCTCCGAGGTCGACCTTGCGCTTGGCATCCACGGCGATTGCGTTGGCGTCCTCGACGGCGCGCTCGGCCTTGTAGCGGCGCACCCAATCCTCGTGCCGGGCGATCTGGTCCGCGGTCATGCCGAGGTAGAGGCGCGCCTTGGATTCGTATGCCCGGAGGACCTCCGCCTGCTCCGGTGTCGCCACGCGGGCGCGCTGCCCGTGGACCAGCGGCGACGGCGCGCCCACGGGGACGGAGGCGTGCTCGGTCGTCGGGTCGGCCAGCAGCGCCGTCAGGGCCTCTTCGTCCTCGGCGTAGAAGCCGGGCGCGATCCCGTCGGGGCCGCATCCCTCCGGTACGTGCCAAACCTGTCCCACGGGCCACCTCGAATCGTCGTCTTCGAGGATGATCGCGAGCGACCAGGTGAAGAGAAAACCCCGGCGATTACTTCAGCCGGCTAAACACAACCCGTATAGGAGTCATTTCGCCTTTAAGTGCGGTCATCGACCCTTGTGTAGGTCGCGTCCCGAGGCGGAGGGCGGGCAATCTGGGGACGGCGTGACCTGGCCGCAAAATCCCGCTTGACGGGAACCCGCCGAGTCTCACTTATAGCGACACGGACCCTTCGGGCTAACTCGGGGGGGCCCCTCGCCTTGCTACAGCAGGGCGCTGTTCCTGGAGGACACGTACATGGATGAGTATCCGAAGCTGCAGAGCTACGACCGCAAGTTGATCTTCAAGTCCGCCTGGGATGGCGCGCGAATGCTGGAGGGCCTCTTAGGCATCCCGGCCAGCGAGCTCATCGGCACCGCACTGAAGACGACTTGGGCGATGCATCGCAATATGGTCCTGGCGGATCGGGAGCGGGAGTTCTTGAAGCTGCGCGTCGAGATGGGCTTAGGGCTAATCCGCCGCGCCATGGAAGCCCGCGACAAAGCCATCGCCTAACTCCCTGCCAACCGCCGATCAGAACACCGGGGCGTCCTCAGAATGGGGGCGCCCTTTAGATTCCGGGAGCCCTCCAGTGCGCATCGTCCTCCACCAGAACATCAAAGATGGGACCCCCCACGTCGGGCAATTCGTCGGCACCATCGACGGCAAGTTGCTCAGCTTCGTCGAGCGTGTCCCCTACATCGACGGCGAGCCAGCGACGCAGGAGCACATCGCCCTGGCTTTGAGCGATGCCGTCACGGATGCCGCGAGTCAGGTATTCGGCGGCGAGTGGTCGACCGATCTAGCCCGGGTCACCGGCCTCAACCGGAGGACCGTCACGAAGGATCGGATCGAGCGCTACGGCCTCGCACCCTGGGTTCTCGCCATGCTGGGGCGATGGGCGACGTCGACGTGCCCGAGGGCGCGGGGTTACCTGCTCCTCGCCGGTGCTGAGCTGATCGACCGGGGGCCGTACGCAAAGAACACCGGCGAACCGTACGCCGGTGCAACCAAAGAGCAGCACCATCACCTCTGGACCATCGGCGAACGCGAATTAAATCGGTCCATGGATGACGTGGATTATTCACGTCGCGAGACCTACAAGTACAAGAAATCAAAGTCTGCGGTAAGCAACGCTTAACACTTTACCTGTACACCCGACTCCCTACGCGTCTGCGGTCTTAACCCGGGCGCCGGTCAAAGGACACCGATCATGAAGCCAGCGCTCACCCGCGGCCTAGCGGCCGCCCTGTCGCTCGACGCCTACCTGCGCGGCGAGCAGAACCCGCCAGCCCGCCACGAGAGCCCTTTCCGGGCGCTCGCCCGCGTCGTCTACGCTCGGTGCCCGGAAGGCCGCCCGCGCCGGCGCGATGCCGGCCGCTTCGACGACGACGGTGTCCTCGCCCTGTGGCAGGCCGCGTGGACGACGGTCGAGGAGGTCTCGCTCGAACGGTGGCGCGACGTCAACGCCGCCCAGACAGGGCGCATCCGGGCCTCCGCGCTGCTGGATGAGGTCGAGCGCCGGACGCGCGAGCTCGACCTCGACATGACCTTCGATGCCGACGACATCGAGTACGCCGCGGGCCTGCGGCAGGACCTCGACTCGCTCGCGACCGCCGCGTTGGTCCTATGCGAGATGGGCGACCCCCGTGGGCGGGAGTCCTGCCGCCGGCGCGCGCTCGACAGGCTGCAGCACGCCCCGGACGGTTACTCCTACGCCCGGGCGTTCCTCGGCCTGAGCATGATGAACCCCTACGCCTGGCTCCCGGGCAACGCGGCGCCGGGCATCCTCGCACACGCCCTCGAACAGGGCGTGGAGGTACTGGCGGACGCCTGGCGGCCCTCCGTCCTGCAGCAAGTGGAGGAGCCTCACGACCGGGCGAGGGAGATCCGTGAGAAGGCCGCCCGGGAAAGCGCGGAGGCGGCTGTGCGGGCGGCCGGGCCGAGCCTCGTCGTCGTCCGGTCCGTCGAGCACCTCCCGGGCTCGGCCGAGGACGGCAAGGGCAAGCCCGGCAAGAGCACGGCGCCGTCGGCCCGTGGCGAGTGGGCGCCCTTCGCTGGGCGTGCCTGGCCGCTCACGCCGGTGCCCGATCTCGCCGCGGCCCGGGCCGAGCTCGTCGCCGAGTTCCCCTACGCCGTTGACCTGATCGACGCCGTGCTGCGTGATCTCGTCGGGCGCCCCCACGTCCAGGTCCGACCGCTCCTGCTCGTGGGCGGCCCGGGCAGCGGCAAGTCGCGATTCGCCCGCAGGCTGGCCGAAGTCCTTGGCCTCGGGTGGCAGGTCTACGGGGCCGCTGGTGTCGCCGATGCCAGCTTCACCGGCACGTCGCGGCAGTGGTCTACCGGGCGGGCATCGGTCCCCCTGCAGATGCTCAAGCGCCTCTCCGCGGCCTCGGGCCTCGTCATCCTCGACGAGCTCGACAAGGCGGGGACGGGCACGAACAACGGCGCGTTGTGGGACGCGCTGCTGCCCTTGCTGACCGCGGACGCCGCGGCGTTCTTCGACCCGTACCTGGAGATCGCGACGGATCTCTCGGCCGTGTCGTACGTCGCCACGGCGAACGACGTCTCGGCCCTGCGTCGGAGCCACCCAGCCCTCGTCGACCGGTTCAGGGTCTACGGCATGCCGGCGCCGCGGTTGGAGGACCTCCCGACCGTGCTCCGGACCGTGATGGCCGACCTTCGGGCCGAGCGGGGCCTCGACGAGGCCTGGTGCCCGGATCTCGACGGCGAGGAAGTGGGCCTGATCGAACAGCACTACCGGGCCGGGGGCAGCCTCCGGCTCGTCCGCCGGCTGGCCGAGACGCTCGTCGCCGGCCGCGACGCCCTGGCTGGGAGGCACTGATGACGTCCCAGCTAGAGCCCGCCACGCCCGAGGCGATGCTCCGCCTCGCTCGCCGTCTCCTGCGCAGCGCCGTCGACCGCGGCGAAGGGGACGGTCCCCTCTGCCTGGAGGGCATCTACTATTGCGGGGCGCTCCTCCGTCGCGTCGAGACCGGCGAGCTCGATGCCGTCCGGACCGCCGACGAGGCGTGCCGCGTCGCCCGGTTCCTGATCGGAACGATGTCCCGGGAGGCCCGGTCATGACGGAGGTCTACCGGAATCTGAACCGGCGGAAGTGGAGCATCCGCGAGGGCGGCCGCGTCGTCGGGCACGTGGACGTCTGCTGCCTCCGGGACGTGAGCTTTCACGTCTCCGTGGCCGCCCGGCAGCGGGCGATCCGCATCGGGCAGCGGGCGGTCATGGCGTGGGCCCGGGGCGTCCTGTGCGAGGCTCACCGCTGGCCCAGCGCCGAGCGCATCCGCTTCAGCCCGTTCGAGGGTCCGAGCTTCATGGCTGGCGAGTTCGAGATCGACAGCGCCAAGCTGGTGTTCTTCGACGCCGACGGCACCTGCTGGGGGATCCTGTAATGCGTACCGCCCTGATCGCGATGGCCCTGCTCGGGGCCGCCCCCGCCGTCGCGGCCGAGAGGTTCCCGACGGCGTCCGACGTTTGGCATTACGAGGGGCGCGCCCCGGACGCCGGCGGCGAGGCGCGATTCCTGCGGCTGGACGCGACCCCCGACGGCAGGGGCGGCTGGGTCACCGTCGTCGTCTGCGGCCGGGTTTCGCTCCGGACCGGGCACGAGGTCATCACGTACACCGGCCGCGGCTCCGCAGCGCGCTCCCGTGGGGGCTGGCTCGGCGGGACGACGACGTTGCCGGGCATGCCCACGACGGGCTGGCTGATCGCCCAGACCGGGGACGGGCTCCTCGACCAGGCTGTCCAGACCGCGGCGCCCGGGGAAGACAGGGTCTGCCCGAACGCCCGAGGCGACCTCAGCAGCGGGGACTGATTTGGCGCGTCACGGGACAGAACGCGTTTTTGGGCGGTGTCAAAGCTCTCGCGGCGGTGTCAAACGGCACGATTCCCGGGCCGTCTGCGTCAAACCTTATGATCGCCGGCCTTCTCCGCCATCCGGGCCGCCTTGGCCGCGCGGCGTGCCTCGGCCTTGGCATCGATGGCCGCCCAGCCGTCTCGGCCCTGCTCGGCGTCGGCCGCCAGCTTCGCGTCGACCTTGGCCGCCGCGGCGCCCCAAGCGATTGCCCCGCGCTCCAGGGCGACGGCTTCCCGCCGTGCGACCACGCGCCCGACCTCGTACGCCAGGTCGTCCTCCCCGACGGCGGCGAGGAGGCGGTGCGCGGTCCGGAGCGCCCACAGCCGCACGTTGCCCTGTTGGCGCTCGCTGGGCGATGCCTCGCCGAGGCGCCACCGCGCGATCTGGCGGGGATGCTCGTGGACCAACGGGGCGAATTTCCCCTCCCAGCGGGGGCCGAAGATCGGGCGGACCATCGCGGCGACGGCGGCGTGGTCGAGGCGCAGGCCGGGACCGCCGTTGTCGCCGGCGGCCGGGGGCGGCGGGTCGGTGGCCACCGAGGTGGCGATGAGTTCCTCGATGTCGATGATCTCGTGGTCGGCGAAGGTCATGGAGGGTCACCTGCAGGCGGAAATCGGATGCCGGCGGCCCGGCTCCCGCGCGCGGGGGAACCGGGCCAAACGGTAGCGAAGGGGGGCATCGCTACCGTTTGCTTGCAGGGGGTCAGATGCCCGGCAGCAGGGCCTGGGACGGTGCCTGGGGAGGCCGGACGCCGAGGGCGTGGGCGTAGTGGACGATGCCCTTGCCGGTGAGGCGGGTCGTGGGTCGGTTATTGTCCCCGAACTTGCGCCAGATCACGATGAACAACCCGCGGTCGATCAGGGGCTGCTTTGGCACCGGCCCACCATCGAGGTTGAACAGGTCGCCTCGGTCGCGAAGCCAATCAACGAACCGGTTCGGGCCCTGGTGAAGCGCCTTGCCAGCGGCCTGGAGGCCCCAGGTGTCGTCGGAATCCGCGAGGGCCTCGCAGAAGTCGACCGCGGGCTGGGCGGCCTCGACCCGGGCCTCGGCGACCTTCGCCCGCTGGGCCATCGTGGCCAGCAGCGGGATCAGCACGTCGACGTCGTAGAGCATCGACATCGGATCGGCCGCGACGGGGAGCGACCGGCGGGCGAGCTCGCTCTCCATGCGGTTGAAGGCGTCGATGTAGGCCAGCTTCCAATGGAACGCCCGCTCGCCGGTGAACCCCATGACGATGAGCCTGAAGGCATCCCGGTCGAGGCGGTACGCCATGACCTCGCGGACGGCGCCGTTGGCGATTGCCACGTCCTCGAACATCGGCACAATTTTGTGCCCAAGCAGATCGGGGCCACGCGCGAGGGCGGTGCGGACCGCGACGAGGACCGCCTTGTGGCTGCGGTCGAAGAACGCGGCGATGTCGCGGGTGTCGGCCACAGCCTTGTCGCCGACGAGGGTAACGGTGGGCGTGGGAGTCGTGGTAGACGTGGTGGCAACCTGGGTCACGGCGCACTCCGAAGATCTAGGCGAGGCCCTCGACGCTCGGTGTCTCACCACCGGCCGAGGGCCGCCCCTCGTGGGGCTCCCCAAGTGTAGCGATTCGTTTTTCGACTACATCGGGTTCGTCCGAGATTTCGGACGTGATCGCGAAAATACTTTCAGGCCGTCGCGTACATACGCAATTGACCAACGATTTAACCAACAGAGTGTTGGTGAAGCCGTTGGTTAAAAGGCGTCCGTTGTTGGGAGCGTAGCGAGGCTTCGGTCAGGCGGTCCCGCGGGTGATGGTTGCCGCCGACAGGCCGAGGACCTCCGCGGCGGCCGGGACGTCCAGCCGGCCCAGCGCGATCCCGTCCCAACCGTGGTGCAGGTAGCGGTGCCGGGCCTTCTCGGCCAGCTTGCCGGTTGAAGGCGTCCGCCCCGCAGCCTGGCGGCCGGCCCGGGCCAGTCGGGTCAGCGTAGTCTCGTCGAGCCAGCCCCACCGCTCCCTTGCGGTCGCCAGCGACGAACTGTCGATCAGGTCGGCGACCCTGCGGGGCGACGGGGTCTGCCGGAACTGCGCCTCGTTCGACGGCCGGCTCCACGGCGGACGGCATGCCGGGTTTCCGACAGCTTGCGGAAGGCGGTCCGGACGTCGGTGGGCGTGTAGCTCGGGATCGTGTCGGCCCGGTAGACGCCGAGACGGAGGAGCGCCGCCGTGACGAGCAGATCGGTGCGGTCGCGGTCGGTCACGCCTCGTACTCCCTGCCGATGCCGCGGAGGTCCTGGTACCGGCGGACCAGGGCGACGAGCTCGCTCGCCCGGGCGCCGACGAGCTGAACGGCGACGGTGCCGTCGCAGGCCCGGTCGCCGGTGATGAGGATGAAGCCGAGCCCGCGGTTGCCGACGACCTGCACGATTCTGTCGGCGGTGTGGGGCGCGCCTTCGGATTCGAGCCACGCCAGGACGGTGGGCACGAGCACGGCCGGGATCTCGGCGACCACGGCGCCGGTCGGGTAGACCGCCTGCAGGCCGGCGATGGTCTCAGGGACCGTGCGGCAGGCCGCGGCCGCCGGCGTCGCCGCCAGCAGCCCGAGGGCGAGGAAGGCGGCGACGCGGTTCATGGCTTGGTCCCCGGGGAGACGATCTCGGGCAGCGGGATGGCGAGCCGGTAGATGCGCATCGGGCTCGGGTAGTAGGCGATCCACGAGACCCGGACGTCGTCGACGGGCACGACACCCAGCGGCAGGGTTAGGCAGTACCGGGTCCGGACGGGGCCCACGGCCGGGGACGCGGAGGCCCTCCAGGGCTGGCCGCTGTCGGCCCGGAACACGGAGGCGACGAACGCCTCGCCCCCGTTGACGCGGACGAAGACGTCCAGGTTGTCCGAGGCCAGTGGGCGGACCTTGCGGCCGCTCCAGTCCCAGCACATCCGCGCGCCGGAACGCTCGATCCGTTCTACGGCCTGGTCGACCCGGACCGGAAGGAATCGTGCCTCGATGCCGGGGCCGAGGTCCTGCGTCAGCGAGAACGCCACGTAGCAGGCGACGCCGACGAGGTAGGCCGGCATGAGGCGCCGCATCATGACATGGCGCCCCGGCGACGGGCCGCGGTGGAACCTGGCGCGGCGTTGAGCAGGCCGACGACCTGCATCGGCACCTGCTTCACGCTGTGCTCAACGTCCGAGATCCGGCTGTTGAGCCGGGTCTCGACTTCCTTCAGGTCGCTGCGCTCGACGCAGTTGCGGTCGACGTGCCGCTGCAGAGTGTCGAGCGCGGCGTCGGTCCTGTCGATGCGCGAGCCGAGACCCTTCGTTGCGTCGCTGGTGGTGGCCGCGTTGGCGCGCAGCGTAAACCAAGCGCCGAGCGCGCCGATGGCCAGCACAAGCAGCGGGATGAGTTGGCCGACGGTGACGTCGGGGGAGAGGCTCATGGCGTCGGCTCCTTTAGCCGTGCCGCGACCGAGCCGAGCTTGCGCCGGCAATCGCGGCCGGCGGCCGCCAGGTCGAGGGCGTAGGGGGCGATGTCGCCCTAGGTGGCTTCGGGACCGAGCGGGGCCGGCTCCGGCTTGCAGTGGAGGAGCGAGGGCGCGACGTGGGTGTGCTCGACGACGACGCGGTCGACGTAGACCGTGTCAGTCTGGCATCCGAGACTTGGGGGCGACCACAACGCTCGGGGACGCGGTGGGTTCGATAAAAATAATGGAAGCCCCGCACCCCGGATTCGGGAAGGCCGGAACAGAACAAAAACACGTGCAGAACGTGTAGCGCGACGGTTTGCTTAAAAAACACAGGCAAACGAGGGGCTTGGAGGCCCCGTAGGACCGTCCAAGCCGTCCTTCAGGTCGCCCAGACGACCGGGGGCGGGTCGGACGTTAGGTCCGTCGCGCCGCACAGGTCGACGCGCCACGACCCCTTGGGCAGGGCTGCGAGCTGGCCGATGAACCGGTCAGCGTAGGCCGGGTCATCGCAGAGGACGTTCCCGGAAATCAGGGATGCGGCCTTCTGGACGAGGGCGTCGGCCCGCTCCCGCCCGTCGTCGTTGGAATCTCGCAGCGCCATGCCCGCCGCCACAAGCAGACGTCGGACGCCGCCGCGGTTGGCGTCGTCGGCCTTGGATGCGGCTGCCCAGACCGGCGTCCGCCACGCCTCCAGGATCGCGCGGAGCCGGGCCTGCCCGACGTCGTGCGGGGGCGGTACTGGCAGCGGGGCCGAACCGGGGTCCGAGTGGAAGATCCGCGGTCCTGGCGTGTAGCGACGGCGACCGCCCGGGGCGCGCTCGATCCGGGCCTTGGACGGCTTGTCGCCAGGCTCGTAGCCGTACCACGTCGCCCGGAGGCGCTCGGCGGCCTCGCGCTGCAGGACCTGCTCAGCGCGCTGTGCGGGTGTCAGGGGGATGCTGGGCATGTCACGCCTCCGCCATGGCAGGAGCCGGACACGTCGACGCCCGCCGGGCCGTGGGGCGCGCAGCGGGCGTCTGTCCTAGAAGAGTGCTGCCCTTCGTCGTGACCCCTTCATCATACGGCGTGGCGAGGATGGCGACAAGCGTGCTCCATTCGTTCTTGCTGATATCCCGTAACACTTCGTGCGTGACCTGGGAGGTGGCAGCGAGAGGGAGGTCGAGGGTGTCGGCGACGTCGTCGACGGTGACCACCACCGGCTCCGGAGCGGGGACGGGATCGGCCTTGGCGGTCACGGTGCCGGCGACGGCGCGGGCGTCACGGAGCGCGTTGTCGAGCCACCGGCTGGAGACGCCGTAGAGCTCGGCCACGGCCTTGACGGTCATGCCCTCGGCGAGGAACTCCAGGGCCTGCTGGCCGACTTCCAGGCGATGCGTCTGCTGGACGCCGCGGGCCTTCACGCCCTTCTCGCGGCGGCCCTTGACCACGCGGCCGACGGCGTTCTCGGACCGGCGCGCCTGGTCGATCAGGATGCGCAGGTCGGCCCGACGCATCTCCCGCGGCGTGACGACGAGCAGGTCCCTGAGGTGCGCGGGGCTCGGCTTGTAGCGGGGGTCGACGGTGAACCCGCGGTACGTCCGGCGGACGCCCCGGGCGGACTCCTTCGACCGGCCGACGATGGAGCACGCCTTGGACCGGGCGGAGGCGTGGTCGAGCCCGAGGCGGTCGGCGGTCTCGATGACGAAACCGTCGAGGTCGGACGCCGGCAGGCGCCAGGACGCCACGTACGTCATGGCGACGAGCCAAGCGTTCCGGCCGGCGCCAGTGTCCTCGCGGGCCGCCGTGTCCTTGATCCCGGCCTTGCCGTGCCGGAGGGCGTAGAGCCGGTCGAGGTCGGAGGCGATTGTGTCCCAGTACGAGCTCCCGGTCAGGCGGGCTCCGTGGTGGCCTTCCCGGGGGGCGCGGTTGGCGAGGCGGGCGGCGTCGCGCTTGGCCTTGGCCTCGGCCTTCGCGGCCTCCCGCTGGGCCTTCGTCTGCCGCTGGAAGGGCAGGACGACACGGCAGAGCTCGTCGAAGTCGACCCGCTCGATCTCGGCGGTCAGGTCCGGGTAAATGACGGCGACCGGGCGACCGCTCTTCTCGTTGTAGGTCCCGGGCATGCGGAACTGCTTCGTGATGGCCTTGGCGGTCGCGTCGGAACCGAACGGCAGGAAAGTCTCGTGAAGAATCTGCTGGAGGGCGCGGTGTCGGGCCATGACGCGCTGGGCGGGTTGGGAGACGGTGTAGAGCCAGACCACAAGGATGCCGCGCCCGGAGAACGTGGCGTAAGACGGGGCGGGCCAGCCCTTGTCCTCGCACACGTTCCGCACCGCTTCCATGACCTTGCGGGGGGAGACACCTGCCCACTCGGGGCGGTTGTAGAAGTCCAGGTCGAGCCAAGAGGCGCCGATGCTAAGGACGTTGGCCGCTTCCTTGGCCAGGCGGGGCTCGCCCGGTTTCGAGTACGGGTACGTCGCGAACGACAAGAAGCGCCGGCCCTGAAGGTCGACGTCGCGGGTCGCGAGGGAGTGCGAGGAGAACCGAAGGTCGGACCAGCGGGGCTCGCTGGAGCCGTCCTTGCGCGGCTTCCGCGGCGGGACTCGGTCACCGAACATGGCGGACCCGGTGCCGCCCTTGGGGTGGATGAGACGGGCGTAATCGAGGGGGCGGAGCTCGCAGCAGTGGGCGGGTACTGGACGGACCAGGGAGGTAGGCTGGGGCCAACGCATGGCGGCCGGGGAGATGGGGGAGGTTGTCACGACGGTCCTCTACTGGGGCCTGTCGCGGGGCAGCACGTCCGCAACTCAGGCCGAGGTCAACGTCATCAGGATACGTACGGCGAGGCTTAGGTCAACCAAGGGCATGACCTTCCGTAACACGAGGCAATACTTGATGAAGGGGCTCGGATGATCCCGGGGTCGAGGGGGTATCGGCCGCCTGTGAGGCACAGGGAGGTAGGCTGTGGCGGTCTGTTGGGGGTGGCGTGGGTAAGGACACATCCTGCCCGGGACGGTGCCCTAGTGGCCTTCCCTGGAGGTGGCTGCGGTTCAGGGAGGAGGATTGACGCGGGATCGGTCCAGAACTTTTTTTTTGCCTCCTGACCTTGGCTACGCCAAGCCCCCATACCCCGTAACGGAACGTGCGTGATCGCGACGCCACCGGAAGGAACTGATCGACCGTCCTTCACACCATGCGCGATATCCCATGGTGGATTGCTGGACCCGCTGGCACTCTACCGGCATGAGCACCGTCACAACCGCCGAGCTCCCCGCGGAGCACCCCGCCGCCCGGTCCGCCCGCGTTCGTCGCGATGCCGCCGACCGTGCCCGGCGCTGGCGCGAGACGCAGCGCGAGACGGCCGAGACCGACGCCGCCCTGGTGGCGGCGATGCTCGCCGATGTCGACGCGTTCATCACGCCCGATCACCGCCTACTTGGCAAGGAGGCTAGGGTCGACATCGCCTTCGTCGTCGGCCGGGCCGCGTACTGCCTTGGCGGCAAGGCGAAATTCGAGGAAGCCAAGAAACGGGTTTTCGCGAGGTTGATTGAGCTCGCGCCCGTCCCCAAGGGCAACGCCTGACCGAACGAATCGACGGCGTTAGGTAGGCTGGTGTGATCGAGCGCCACCACCACCGGCCAAGGGCCCGATCACCCTGGAGCGCCCCTTGTGGCAACGGCGCTGTGAAGCATTCTGAGCTACGTCATCTCTCTAACCTATCTATGGTTAGAGCCGACCGCTCATAACGGTCCGTCCAAACCATGCATCCCCTGGGCGGGACTCGGCTTTTTTCCGGTAGGGCACGAGAAACGGCACGAAGAAGAGTACGGCCCACCCGTCTTCGCCCTCCTCCCTACGGCCTTGGGCCGTAACTACGCCGTAGACGTTGGCGTACCGCCCTGGGCTTTACGACCCCGCACCGTTGCGGACGTGCCCCTGACCCATCAAACTGGTCCGCACTGCGTGCAAGTTTTTCGGGCATCCTGAACCTTGAATGAGGGTGGATGCCATGCCTCGCAAACGCTTCACGAACGAACAGATCGCCTTCGCCCTGCGGCAGACGGAGAATGGCGCCACGGTGGACGAGGTCTGCCGGAAGATGGGTGTGTCCGAGCCGACGTTATACCGCTGGAAGAAGCAGTTCGTCGGCATGGGCGTGCCTGAGATCCGACGGCTCAAGCAGCTGGAGGACGAGAACAGCAAGCTCAAACGACTGGTGGCCGACCTGACGCTGGACCGCTCCATGCTGCAGGACGTGCTCAAGCGAAAGTGGTGAGGCTCGCCGCGAGGTCGCCGATTGCTGCATAACCGATGGACGATGTTTGATCTGCTGGCGTATCCCGGTTACAATACCATAACCGGGAGACGGTCGATGGATGCGCGGGAACGAGTTCGGAAGTACCGAACGGTCGGTGGCGGTGCTCAAATGGTAAGGGTCGAGGTGTTGGTGCCGGCTGAGGCACGACAGCACATGATTGACGAAGCGGCGCGGCTTCGAGCTGCACGGCGCGGCCAGCGCGCCCTCTCGCACGAGGAGGGACGGATGTTCGACGAGGCCATCGAGCGCTATGGCGCCCGATGCTTATGGAACTGCAAGCCGAGCCGCACGGTGGCCGGGTTGCTGACCGTGGCCGAACAACTGAAGGCGCATGGCGACATGCGTGCCTGGAGACTTGCCCTGGGGATCGAGGAATCCGTCGCGAATGCCACTCGATGAGTTCCAGAAATCTGTCCTGCGGGTGCTGATGCCTTTACGTTCCCCCGAAAGCGTCGTCGCAGGTGGGAGTGTACTACAAAGGCATGGCCACAGGCTTTCCGACGACCAGGATCTCTTCCACCACACCGCAAGCGATATACTCGAAATCGCCCGACGCGACTGCGGTGCCCTGGCCGCGGAGGGCATGGAAGTCGATATCGAGGTTCGCCACGATGGATTGGTGGAAGCACTCGTAAGCCGTGGGGAGGAAGGTTTCACCAAGGTCCAATGGGTCTCGTCGGGCGCCTGGAACTTCTTCCAGCCGGTTCCCGACCCTACCTTCGGATACCGTCTTCACATGGCCGACTTGGCTGTGAACAAGGTATTGGCTGCGGGAGGCCGCCGGGCAGTCCGGGACTACGTCGATCTCGCCTTGATCCACGAGCACGTCATGCCGTTGTGGCACGCAGTCTGGGCGGCACCTGCCAAGGACGAATCGTGGACCCCCGTCAAACTCCTCGAACAGATCGCCGCGACCAATCAGTTTCGTCAAGCCGAGTTAGATGAGAAGGTCCTCTCCACGCTCGATCTGTCCATTGGGGAAATCGGAGCGCGAATACGCGAGGCGGTCGAGGAAGCTCGCGACATCTTTGCCCGTCTACCAGGTAGGTCGGCGGGACGACTGTTCGTCGACGCAACCGGGCAACCGGTCAATGACGTCGCTCGCATCCTCTCCGGGGGCGATGACGTGAGATCGCTGGATACGGTCATCGGGGGAGCATGGCCCTCCGGGCCGGACATTGACGCCGCACTGATAGAAAGCCTCGTCCAGCAATACGGCTGGGACGGACAGGGTTCGAGTTCGACGTACGGGCGCTAAGGTCTTCCCTCACCGGGTTCTCAACGAGAGAGCGGTGCTGGCGGGCGGGTGCTTCTGGGGCATGCAAGACCTGATCCGGCGGCAGGAAGGCGTGGTGTCGACCCGGGTCGGGTACACCGGAGGCGACGTGCCGAACGCGACCTACCGGAACCATGGCACGCATGCCGAGGCCATCGAGATCACCTTCGACCCGGCTTGGACGAGCTTCCGGCGCATGCTGGAGTTCTTCTTCCAGATCCACGACCCGACCACCCCGAACCGGCAGGGCAACGACCGGGGCCTGAGCTACCGTTCGGCGATCTACTACACCGACGACGACCAGCGTCGGGTTGCGGAGGATACCATCGCCGACGCGGACGCCTCGGGCCTTTGGCCGGGCAAGGTCGTGACCGAGGTGGCACCGGCCGGTCCGTTCTGGGAGGCGGAACCGGAGCACCAGGACTATCTGGAACGCCGCCCCGACGGGTACACCTGCCACTTCGTCAGGCCGGGCTGGGTATTGCCCGCACGGTCCGCCGCCACGCAGGACGCATGAGCCTTCCTAGCCGAGGCTGTATGACCGTGGGTGCTGCCTACGCTCCCATGGTCATGACGGAGCCGCCGTCGACACGCAGGAACTCGCCGGTGATGAAGCTGGCCCGCTCCGAGCACAGGAAGACGACAGCCGCGGCCACCTCCTCGGCCTTGCCGCGGCGCTTGGCGACGATGCCGGGGCGCTCCTCGTCGAGGGTCTGCTTGACCGCCTCGTCGAACGAGATGCCCTTCTCCTTGGATTTCTTCTCCATCTGCGCATCGGTCATCGGCGTGGCGATGAAGGCAGGCCCGACCGCGTTCACGAGCACCCCGTCCGGCCCGTATGCCTTCGAAAGGCCCTTGGCGAGGTTCAGCACGCCGGCCTTGGCCGCCGCGTAGGGCAATTCCTCGACGTAGGGCTGAACGGCATCCTCGGACGAGAACAGCACGACGCGGCCCCAGCCCGCCTTGCGCATGCCGGGGATGAAGGCCCGCGTTGCCCGCACGCCGGTCATCAGGTCGGTCTGGATCGCCTCCAGCCAGTCGTCGTCAGTGAGTTCGAGGAAGTCCCCGGACGCCCCGGTGATGCCGGCGGCGCAGACCAGGATGGTCGGCTTGTCGTCGAAGGCCATGTTGGCGAAGGCGGCGAGCACCTCGATGCCCTTGGACCGGCTGAGGTCGGCCGCCACGGCCCTGACCTCACCGTAAGCGGCGAGTTCCTCCGCGGCTTTCTGAAGCTGGGCGTCGTCGATATCAGTGAGGACGACCTTCACGCCCTCGCGAAGGAGGAACTCCGCCGTCTTGAACCCCATGCCGGAGTCGCCGCCCGTGACGACGGCCACCCGCCCATTGATTCCGAGATCCATCTGGTTGGCTCCGTGATTGTTGTTCAGCGGGCCGGCGCTCTCCTGAAAGGACGCGAACCCTGGCCTCGGGGACAAAAGCGTTTGCTTTTCGTGGTTCCCGGGCGGCGTCTCGGTCGACCCGGAACCACGCAGCCGGTCGTTCAGGTGGCGAACCACTTTCGCGCAGCAGTCCTTGTTCCCGGCCCGGTCATGCGCGCCGATCCATGCGAAGCGCGTGCCTGTCGAGCCCGGCACCGATGCCGAGCCAAGCCGCTTGACGGTTTTACCGTCCTTCGGGTCCTCAACCTCCGTGAGGGTCGGGCCATCACCAAGTCGTGACGCCTGCCTCCGTCCAACCGCTGCCCGCAACGCGTGCCTCTGGCGCGGGCCGCCTCCGCTTTGGGGTGGGGAACTCCGAATCGCCGCATGAGGTTGGGGCGGGCGAACCGGAGACAGACATGACCGACAACACCGTCCGCCCCTTCGCCGTCGTGACCGGCGGCTCGAACGGCATCGGCTTCGAGCTCGCCCGGCAGTTCGTCGAGAATGGCCACGACGTGCTCATCGCCGCCCAGGACGAGGCGCACCTTGCGGACGCGGCGCAACGCCTGTCTGGCAGAGGTGCCAAGGTGCTGACCCACGCCTCCGACCTCTCGCGCGAGGACGGCGTGGACAGCCTGTTCGAGACGGTCCGTGCCACCGGCCGATCCGTCGACGTACTTTGCCTGAACGCAGGCGTCGGCCTGGGTGGTCCCTTCGTCGAGACCGACCTGCAGCGCGAGCTCAAGATGATCGACCTGAACGTCCGCGGGGCCGTCCAGCTGACCAAGCTGGTGCTGAGGGACATGGTCGCTCGCGGCGGCGGCAAGCTGCTGTTCACGTCCTCGGTCGAAGCGTCCATGCCCGACCCGTTCGAGGCCATCTACGGCTCGACGAAGGTGTTCCTGCGCTGGTTCGGCGAGTCCCTGCGCAGCGAACTCAAGGATACCGGCGTCGGCGTGACGATCCTGATGCCGGGGGTGACCGACACGAACTTCTTCAACCGCGCCGAGATGCTCGACACCAAGGCCGGCGCGATGGAAGGCAAGGACGATCCCGCCGTGGTGGCGAAGGCAGCCTTCGAGGCGCTCCAGGCCGGCAAGGACAAGGTCGTACCGACGGTGAAGAACAAGATCATGAGCGCGGTGGCGGAGGCGCTGCCCGAGCCGCTCGTGGCGGCGGCGCACCGCGCCTTCTCCAAGCCCGGCTCCGCCAACTGACCCTGGCCGAACCCGGTACGGTCACTTCGGACCGACGAAGCCGAGTATCTCCCCGACGAGACCCTCGGCGTTTTCCTCCGGTATCCAGTGGTTCGCCCGCTCGACCGTCCGGAACGTCACGTCCTTCGCGACCTCACGCATCATCGCCTCGGTGAACGGCGCGAAGGCGCTCTGAACGCCGGCCAGGGCGAGAACCGGCATCGTGAGCTTCCCGTCGCGCTTCACCTCGGCCCTGTTGTGCGAGGCGTCGGCCGGGAAAGCGCGGTAGAGCTCGAACCCGGCCCGCATCGCGCCTGGCCGCGAGAAGGCTCGCACGTAACGCTGGATCGCGTCCGGACCGATGGCCTCCGTGTCGTAGGCGAGATCCTGGTAGAAGCGCTCCAGGTAAAGCTGTTCGCGCCCGGCGGTGAGCAACTCGGGCACGTCCGGCGCGCGATGGAACTGGAAGTGCCAGAGCCTGTCGGTGTCACCCAACGCCGTTTGGTAGGCATCGGTGCCCGGCAGCGGTGCCTCCATCACGACGAGCCGTTCGGTCAGCTTCGGGTAGTGGCGGGCGAAGGCGTAGGCGACCATCATGCCGATGTCGTGCCCGATCATCGTCACCGGCTGCGTCAGGCCGAGATGGCCGTAGAGCACCGCGTGCAGGTCACCGGCCATCGTGAGCTTGTCGTAGCCTCCCGGCGGCTTCGAGGAACCCCCAGCGCCGCGGTAGTCCGGCACCACGACACGAAAGCCGGCGCGGACCAACAGCGGCACGACACGACGCCACGCGTAGGCCGTTTCGGGATAGCCGTGGACGAGCACGATCACACGCTCGCCTTCGCCGGCTACGCCGTAGTGCAGGCGCATGCCGGGTTCGATCTCGGCCGAATCCCACTCGACCGCCGCGCCGTCCCATACCTCACGCATCACCGTGCTCCCTCGTTACCTTCCGTGGACCGGAAGTGCCGGACGAGCGCCGCCGCGACGGCGTCCGGAGCCTCCCGCGGGGCGAAGTGGCCTACCCCGTCCAGGGTGATGAACTCGAAGGGTCCGGAGAACTTCGACGGTACGTCCTTGCTCGCCTCCGGCGGGTTCACGCCGTCGGCGGCGCCCTGGATGTAGAGGGTCGGCGTCGACAGGGTCTTGGTCGCCTTCACCTTCGCCTCAAGCTCGGCCGAGCGCGGGTCCGGTTCGGCCTCGTCCCAGCGCGCCTGGTAGGAGTGCAACGTGACGTCGACGAAGTCCGGGTTCTCCCAGGACGCGGCGACCGCCTCGAACGTCGCCTGGTCGTACCAGCCGGGAGGGCTCCAGTTGTCCCACATGATGCGGCCGAACCCCTTGGGATCGGCCCGCACGGCGTCCTGGCCGCGCTTCGTCGCCTGGAACCAGTGGTACCACTGGCGCTGGCACTGCGGGAACGGCGGCGTCGGCATGCCGCCGAGCCGGGACGGGGTCGACAGCATCGCCATGCGGGTCACGCGCCCGGGCCAGCCGACCGCCATGGCCTCGGCGGCGTTCGAGCCCCAGTCGTGGCCGGCGACCATGAAGGTTCCGACCCCGAGGGCGTCCAAGAGGTCGACGGCGTCATGGGCCAGGATGCCGGAGTTGCCGGTGCGCGACGTGTCGGACGAGCGGAACCGCGTACGTCCGAAACCCCTCAGTTCCGGCGTCACCGTCCGGAAGCCAGCGTCGTTCAGATGCCCGGCCACGTTCGTCCAGGTCGTGGCGTCGTCCGGCCAGCCATGGAGCAGAAGGACGGCAGGTCCGCCCGCCGGCCCCGCCACGTCGACGTTCACATCCAGAAGCGTGGTTTTGACCTGTTGCTCGCTCACGCGAAGCCTCCTTTGGCAGGGCTATGCACGCCGGTGCCCGAAACGCCGGTCCTAGGCCGGGATGCGGTCGATGCTCGCGGTATCCTCCTCCGCCACGCCGTTCTCGCGATGGCGGAAGGCGCTCAGGGCCTGGTAGACTTGGAGCCGCGCGCGCATCACCGAACCGAGCGGCCGGTGCGCCGCCAAGCTGTGGGCGGGACGAAAGGTCATCACCTCGTCGAAGTAGCGAACCCGGTCCGGCGCGTAGGCGTCCTGGCGCGGCAGGCGCAGCGTCGCCACCGTGCGGTAGGCGCTGATCGACACCGGCCAGTCGACCGAGGCGTCCTCGATGGGCTGCCGCTCGGCATCGGCCCAGAGCTGGGCCTTCAGTTCGAAGACCACCTCGTGGTCCCGGAAGAAGGCGACCGTCGCATGGCGAAAACCGTCCTCGTCCTGGTGCGGGTCGAGGCGCCATTCGGACAGGGCGCGCTGGCTTTCCGTCGACGGAACGGCCCCGAGCTTGGCGACGTAGTCGCCGTAGCGGACCGGCGCCTGGCTGAAGTAGCTGTCGGCCAGGGGATGGCTGTAGGGATGGCCGAAGAAGTCGGCGAGCGCGCTCTCCGTCCCAAAGGCATGCAGGGCACGGTTGAGGTTGCGCATGGTCGACGAGACCGCGCTCTTGACCCCTTCCGGCAGCCCGGTCGACTTGCCGATGACGGTGCCGTCGCGCAGGAAGCCGGCCGCCGTACCCGAGGGGAAGGTGGTGCCGGTCGCGAGGACGAAGTCCTGGGTCTCGACGGCGTGGCCGGGCAGCTTCTCGCCGGGGACGTCGAACACCTTGATCGACATGCCGCGATGGGTCGAGACGCGGTCGCCCAGGGTCTCGCCCGGCCCCTGCGCGAAGCGCACCGCAACGGGGTGGGTGCCGGGGTTGGCGAAGATTCCTTGTGCTAGTTCGGGCGGCAGGCCCGCTGCAATCGTCAACTCGCCGGTGACGCAGGCCGAACTCTTGGCGTGGCTGGCGCGCACGGCATGGTGCTTGCGGGCCTCGACCGTCTCGGATTGCTGCGTCATGCCCTTGATGATGCCGTCGATGGTCTCCTGCTCGCCCTCGGCGGGCTTCTCGATGTCGGGGGCGTATCGAAGATAGGTCATGGTCACCTCGCTGGGTGTGAGGATGGAAGTTGTCCGAGTCGATGGATCGTCGGCCGGTGCTCCGCGCGATCCCGCTCCGGTGGGATGGGAAACGCGCCGCGGAAGGCCATCAACTCAGCTTCGGCTGACCGTTCGACGCCGACAGCCCACCGTCGACCGGCAGGTTCACACCGGTGACGAAGTGGGCGTCCTCGCTCGCCAGGAAGGCGATGACGCCGGAGATGTCGTCGGGCTTCGCCCCACGCCCCATCGGGATGCGCTCCTCGAACTTGGCGACGAGTTCGGGCTGGTCCTGCATGCCGGCCGTGAACGGCGTGTAGACCAGCGACGGGTTGACCGCGTTCACCCGGACACCGTTCCGCGCCTCGTCGAGCGCGACCGCACGGGTGAAGTTCGTCACCGCGCCCTTGGCCGCGCAGTAGAAGCTGTGGTTCCAGTCCCCGCCCAAACCCGAGACGGACGACACGTTGACGATGGACCCTCGACTCTCCCGGAGATGAGGTAGCGCGAAGCGCGTCATGTAGAAGACGCCGTAGAGGTCGGTCTCGATGATCGTCGAGAAATCGGCGATGTCGCCCTCGTCAACACGGCCCAGATGGTCCTTGCCGGCATTGTTGACGAGGACGTCGAGGCACCCGAACCGTTCGATAGCCTGCGCGACGACGTCCTGGCATCGGTCCGCGTTGGACAGGTCAGCGACCACGGTCAGGGTGTCGGCCGCCTCGATGCCGCCGGCCACCTTGTTCAGTCCCTCTGCATTCTTGTCGGCGAGGACGAGCGTCGCGCCCTCCCGCCCGAACCGCCGCGCAGCGGCCTCGCCGATGCCGGATGCGGCGCCGGTGACCAGCACCACCTTGTTCGTAAATCGTCCCATGATGTCTCCTGGATGGGGCGCGGCCCACCGGCAGGCCGCGCAGGAATGCGTGACCCCCTCAGACGCTGCGGGCCTGGTCGGGATGGCGTCCCTCTGCGAACTCCTCGACGATCTTGGCGCAGAAGGCGGGCAGGTCCTTCGGGTTGCGGCTGGTCACGAGTCCCTTGTCCGTGACGACCTCCTGGTCGACCCAGGTGCCACCGGCGTTCCGGATGTCGGTCTGCAGCGTCGGGAATGAGGTCAGGGTGCGGCCCTTCACGACGTCGGCCTCCACCAGCGTCCACGGCCCGTGGCAGATCACGCCGACCGGCTTGCCCTGGGCGAAGAAGTCCCTAACGAACGCGACCACATCCTTGCTCGCCCGAAGCTTGTCGGCGCCGACGGTGCCCCCCGGGATGACGAGCCCGTCGTAACCGGAGGCCGAGGCGCCCTCTATGGTCGCGTCAACGGCGTAGCGTCCGGCCGGGTCCAGGTCGTTGTTGACCGTCTCGGCCTCACCGGCCTCCAGCCCGATCACCGTCACGCTCGCGCCGGCCTTCGTCACCGCGTCGCGCGGCTGGACGAACTCCGGCTCCTCAGTCCCGCGCGGGGCGATCAGGATTGCGATCTTCTTTCCCTGTAGGCTCATGGTCTTCTCCTGCTGCCGGCTGGATTGGCCGCGGTTCCGGACTGGCGGTCGACGCCCCGAAAATACGCTTCCGGAAATGGCGTTCCGCCGTTTCATTCACGCGTGATGGAACGGAGGACAAAGGAGGAGGTTCATTTCCGAATTGCACAAAACGGAGCCCCGAGCCCTGCAAGCCCCTGTCCGCTACAGCCCCGACGTCGAGGTGGAGAAGCCTGACGAAGCCAAGACAATCGAGGGACTGAACGAGACCTTCGACACGATCCTGCAGACGGTCGCGGACGACTCGGGCCATGCCGTCCGCTCCGTCCACGCCAAGGCGCACGGCATCCTGGAGGGCGTGCTGCGGATCGATCCCAGCCTGCCGCCGGAACTGGCACAGGGGCTGTTCGCCAAGCCCGGCGAGCACAAGGTCTACATGCGGCTGTCGACCAACGCCGGCGACATCCTTCCCGACGCCGTCTCGCTGCCGCGCGGCCTCGCCCTGAAGGTCTTGGATGTCGAGGGCGAGCGCCTGCCCGATGCCGAGGGCACCACCCAGAATTTCATCATGGTCAACGGCAAGGTCTTCCAGGCGCCGAACGCCGAGAAATTCCTGGGCAGCCTGAAGATGCTTGCCGGCACGACCGACCGGGTCGAGGGGCTGAAGGTCGCCGCTTCCACCGTGCTGCGCGGCGTCAACAAGGCCCTGACGGCGGTGGGCATCGAAAGCCCGACCATCGGCTCGCTCGGCGGCGCGCCGAACGTCGATCCGCTCGGCGAGACCTACTACAGCGTCACGCCGTTCCGGTACGGCGACCACATCGCCAAGTTCTCGGTCGCCCCCGTCGCCCCGGGCCTGACCGCGTTGACCGGCACCGAGATCGATGCCTCCGGCCGGCCGAACGCGATCCGCGAGACGGTGCAGTCCGAGATGGAGGCCATCGAGGGCGTCTGGGAGTTCCGGGTGCAACTGTGCCGCGACATCGAACGCCAGCCCGTCGAGGACCCCACCGTCGAGTGGAAAGAGGACGAGGCGCCGTTCCAGCGGGTCGGCCTGATCACCGCCCGTCCCCAGGACAGTTGGGACGAGGCCCGCGTACAGGCGGTCGACGAGGAGATGCGCTTCTCGATCTGGACCGGGCTCGCCGCCCACCGGCCGCTCGGTAACATCAATCGCGCCCGCAACGCCCCTTACAAGCACTCGGCCGAGTTCCGCCAGCGCTTCAACGGCTGCCCGATCCACGAGCCGGGCGCCGGGCGTTGAGAAGGGAGACGACGATGCGCGGCCTCATCTCGGGCGCGGTCCTGGCGGCGCTTGCCGTCATCGGGTCCACGCAACTTCAGGCAGGGGACATCATGAAGACGGAGCTCAAGCCGTACAGCGTCACCATCCGCGTCTTCGACCCGACCAAGGGCGTGGAGAGCGGCCAGGACTACGTGCTGCCGGTCGATAGCCCGGACATCGAGCACGCCATCGCCTCGACCACCGCCAACGCCGCCTCGTTCACACGGAAGGCGGAGGGCGGCAAGGCCCTGCCGGTCGCCTTCACCTGCATCAGGGTCGAGGCGCGCTGAGGCGACGATGGGCGGGGAGAAAACGATGTCGATGGAATCGAACAAGGATCTGGTGCGGGCGTACTTCGTCGCGTTCCGCGACCGGGACCAAGCATGGTGGGACCGCTTCATCGCGCCGGACTTCGTGCGGCACGACCCCGGCCTCGACTTCGAGGTCCGCGGGCCGGCCGGCGTCGCCAAGCTCGGCGAGGTGCTGCATGGCGGCCTGTCCGATATCGAGATGCCCATCGACGAGGTCATCGCCGAAGGGGACCGCGTGCTCGCCCGCCTGCGCTTCCAGGGCCGACACACCGGTGAGTTCCAGGGCATCCCGGCGACCGGCAAGGCGGTCGACATCGTGGTGATTGACTACTTCCGCGTCGCTGACGGCAGGCTGGCCGAGCACTGGGCGCTGATGGACAACCTGACGATGCTCAAACAGATCGGCGCCGTCGACGCCTGAGGCCCGCCTTCCCCACGGGGCCACGAACCGTCACGAGTGAACGAAGCTTGATCAAGGGCCTGGGTTACGCCACCAGGCATTCCTTCACCGGGCTGAAGCCGCTGGCGTTTGAGCGTGAGGAGGCGGGGCCGAGCGAGGTCCTGTACTGGGGCGTCTGCCACTCCGACATCCACCAGGCCGAGAACGAATGGCGCGACACTGTCTACCGGTGCATGCCCGGTCACGAGATCAGCGGACGGGTCACGAAGGCAGCGTCGCACGAGCCCTACTCGGCCGAGCGACCGTCGCGCATCCTGCGCAGGGTCACCACCGTGCAGCGGCAACCACCGAAAGCGACCTCCCGTCCGAGCGTCCTGGGTTCACAGGGTAATCCGGCTGGGCCGGGATTCCGGTCGGAGACGCGACGCCAATGTGTATTGCATTTCGCAGGGCGCGACCCTAGGCGTGATCGGTGTCGCGGCGGGGAAACCCGAGTGAAGAAACCCCTCGCGATCCGCATCGACGCGGATCTGCTCGCGAACGTCCGGGACTGCGCACGTCACGATAACCGGACGCTGACCAATCTCATCGAGACCGTCCTGCGACGCCGCGTCGAGGAGATGGCCGGGCAGAGCCCCGGATTGCGCGCGGTGCTCGGGAAGGAACATGAGGCGTGATGCCCGAACCATCCACCGGCAAGACACTGGCTAAGGCGCCGACCGGCATTTCCGGTTTCGACGACGTCACCTTCGGCGGCCTGCCGGTCGGTCGGCCCAGCTTGGTCTGTGGTTCCGCCGGCTGCGGCAAGACGCTGTTCGCGGTGACCTTCCTCGTCAACGGCGCAACGAAGTTCGACGAGCCCGGTGTGTTCATGAGCTTCGAGGAACGCGTCGAGGACCTCGGTGCCAACGTCGCCTCGCTCGGTTACGACCTCGACGGCTTGGTCGCCGAGGGCAGGCTCGCCATCGATCATGTCAGGGTCGAGCGCAGCGAGATCGAGGAGACCGGCGAGTACGACCTCGAAGGCCTGTTCATCCGGCTCGGTTACGCCGTCGACACCATCGGCGCCAAGCGCGTCGTGCTCGACACCATCGAGACCCTCTTCGCCGGCCTGTCCGACGCCGCCATCCTCCGGGCGGAACTGCGCCGCCTGTTCGGTTGGCTCAAGGACCGGGGCCTGACCACGGTGATCACCGGCGAGCGCGGCGATGGCGGCCTGACCCGACAGGGTCTGGAGGAGTATGTCTCCGACTGCGTGATCCTGCTCGACAACCGGGTGGAGGAGCAGGTCACCACCCGGCGCCTGCGCATCGTCAAGTACCGCGGCTCGGCCCACGGTACCAACGAGTACCCCTTCCTCATCGACGAGGACGGCATCAGCGTCCTGCCGGTCACCTCGGCGGACCTTGATTACGGCGTCTCGGACGACATCGTCCCGACCGGCATCGAGGGACTCGACGCGATGATGGGCCCCGGCGGATTCTTCCGGGGTTCGAGCGTGCTCATTTCGGGCGTCGCCGGCACGGGCAAGACCACGATCAGCTCCTACATCGTCGATGCCGCCTGCGCCCGCGGCGAACGGGCGATGTCGTTCGTGTTCGAGGAGAGCGGCGCACAGATCTGCCGGAACGCGAGCTCCGTGGGCCTCGACCTCACGCGCCATGTCGAGAGCGGCCTTCTGCGGTTCGAGGCGGCGCGCCCGACGCTGTACGGGCTGGAGACCCATCTCGCGCGGATGCATCGCGACATCGAGCGCTTCGACCCGAGCGTGGTGATCATCGATCCCATCTCCGCCCTGCGCGGACCGGCGACCGAGCTGCAGGCGACGCTGCTGCGCATGGTCGACATGTTCAAGGGCCGCGGCATCACCGCGGTGTTCACGAGCCTTCGCACCGACGGGGGCTTCGACGAACGCGGCGACCTCGGCCTGTCCTCTCTCATGGACGCGTGGATCAAGCTTCTCGACGTCGAGGCCAACGGCGAACGCACGCGTACCCTCTACGTGATCAAGGCCCGCGGCATGAGCCACTCGAACCAGGTCCGCGAGTTCCAGATGTCCGCGACGGGCGTAAGGCTCCTCGACGCCTATGTCGGCTCCGCCGGCGTGCTGACCGGGACCGCCCGCGTGGTCCAGGAGGCCCGCGAGGAGGCCGAAGCCCTGCGCCGCGGCCAGGAGAGCGAGCGTCGCAAGCGCGAGGTGATCCGGCGGCGTCAGGCCATCGAGCGGCAGATCGCCGAATTGCGGGCCAGCCTTGAGGTCGCCGAGGAGGAGGAGACGGTCCTGCTCGGCGAAGACGAGAGCCGCGAGACCTTGCTGGCGACGGAACGCCGGGCGATCATCCAGCGACGGAGCGCAGCGGAATGACCGAGGATCCGTCCACCGGGGAGGAGATCGACGGCGGTCCCTACCACATGCGCCTGTACGTCGCCGGTCACACCGCGAAGTCGATGGCTGCCATGGCGAACCTGAAGCGCATCTGCGAGGAGCATCTGCCCGGTCGCTACGACATCGAGGTGATCGACCTCATGAAGAATCCGCAACTGGCCGCGGGGGACCAGATCCTCGCCATCCCGACCCTCGTGCGCCGCCTGCCTGAGCCTCTCAAGCGGATCATCGGCGACCTGTCGAACACGGAGAAGGTGCTGGTCGGCCTCGACATCCGACCGAAAGCGAAGACCGCTTGAGTGCGGGCGAGGCTTCTGTCCCGTCGCCGGGGGAGGCACGCTACGTCCTCCGCCTGTTCGTGGCCGGCATGACCCCGCGGTCCCGCCGGACCATCGAGAACCTTCGCCGGATCTGCGACGGCCCGCTGGCGGGCCGCGTCGATATCGAGACCATCGACATCTACCAGCAGCCCCATCTCGCGGAGGTGCATCAGGTCGTGGCTGCACCAACCCTGCTTCGTCTGGAACCGCTCCCCCAACGTCGCCTCGTCGGCGATCTGTCGGACGAGGCCAGGGTCCTACGGGGCCTCGATCTCCCTTCTGGCATCGGCGTCAAACAAGATGACGGCTGAGGCTTCTCGCGACGACCTTGTGGCGCACCTCGCGGAATGCCGCGACCGCCTGCGCGCCACGGAAGCACGGCTGGAGGAGGCGGAGGAGACCGTCTCCGCGATCCGCCGCGGCGATTTCGATGCGGTCGTGGTCGAGGGGCCGGCGGGAGAGCGCTTCGTCTACACGCTGGAGGACGCCGACCGACCCTACCGGGTCCTGATCGAGCAAATCCAGGAAGGCGCCTTCACCCTCGGCGCCGACGGCACCGTACTCTATTGCAATCTGCGCCTCGCCGCGATGCTCGGCGTTCCGCAGGAGCGGGTGATCGGGATACCCCTCCAGTCGTTCCTGCGCTCGGGCGACATCGCCGCGTTCGAGGGGTTGCTGGGTGATGCTTCCGAAGGTGTCGTGCGTGGCGAGTTGACGTTGGGATGCGCCGGCGGCGACGGACGACCGGTCAACCTCTCTCTCAGTCAATTGAACCGCGAGGAGATTACCCCGCTCCTCTGCGGCGTGCTCACCGACCTCAGCGAACAACGTCTCCACCTGCGCGATCTCGCCGAGGTGAACGACCGCCTCCGGACCGAGGCCGCCGAACGCGAGCGCGTCGAGGAAGCCCTGAGGCAATCCCAAAAGATGGAGGCGGTCGGCCAGCTCACGGGTGGCTTGGCGCACGACTTCAACAACTTGCTCGCGGGTATCTCCGGCTCGCTTGAGCTGATGCAGACCCGGATGCAGCAGGGGCGGTTCAACGACGTCGAGCGCTACATGGCGGCGGCCCAGGGCGCCTCGAAGCGGGCGGCCGCCCTGACCCACCGCCTCCTCGCCTTCTCCCGACGCCAGACCCTCGACCCGAAACCCACCGACGTGAACCGCCTCGTCTCCGGCATGCAGGAGATGATCCAACGCACGGTCGGACCGGGAATCCTGATCGAGGTCGTCGGTGCGTCAGGGATCTGGCCGGCCCTGGTCGATCCGTCCCAGCTGGAGAACGCCCTGCTGAACCTGTGCATCAATGCGCGCGACGCGATGCCGAGCGGTGGCCGCATCACGGTGGAGACGGCGAACAAGTGGCTGGACGAACGGGCGGCGCGTCACCTGGACATGCCGGAAGGCCAGTATCTCGCACTGAGCGTCACCGACACCGGGACCGGCATGCCGCCCGAGGTGATCGCGCGGGTGTTCGAGCCGTTCTTCACCACGAAGCCGCTCGGCGAGGGCACGGGCCTCGGCTTGAGCATGATCTACGGGTTCGCGCAGCAATCGGGCGGACAGGTCCGCATCTATTCCGAGGTAGACAAGGGCACGACCGTGTCGATCTACCTGCCGCGTCACTACGGCGAGATCGACAGGGAGGACGGACGGACAGCGACGGCGACGCTCCCCCGCTCCGAGCAGGGCGAGACGGTGCTGGTCGTGGACGACGAACCCACCGTCCGCATGCTGGTGACCGACATCCTCGAAGACCTCGGCTACACCGCCATCGAGGCGAGCGACAGCGTGGCCGGTCTCAAGGTGCTGCAGTCGGACGTCCGCATCGACCTACTCGTCACCGATGTGGGTCTTCCCGGCGGCATGAACGGCCGCCAGATGGCCGATGCCGCGCGGACGTCGCGGCCGGACCTCAGGGTGCTGTTCATCACGGGGTACGCGGAGAACTCCGTGCTCGGCAACGGACATCTCGCGCCGGGGATGGCGGTGCTCACCAAGCCCTTCGCCGTCGACACCATGGCCGCGCGCATCCGTTCGATGATCGAGGCATCCCGTGCGTCCGTCGCGCCTCGTGACGGGTCTGGCTAGTCCGGTCGCGAGGACGACCATCATGCGAGGGGAACGCACCACCGACGCCGGGCCCGGCCGCGATGACCGCGGGTCGAGCCTATCGATCCAGGATGCGCCTGCGGCGCTGCCAAGTCGCCACCTTGCGGAGCAGGCGCGAGAGTTGCTCGACCGAGTACGGCTTATGCAGGAGTTCGAAGCCGTAGGTGCCGTTTTGCGCCAGCACGTGGCTGTACCCGGACGCCAGCAGCACCGGTAGGTCATGGTGCTTCTCGCGGATGCGGTGCGCGAGGTCGATGCCGTTCATGCCCGGCATGACCACGTCCGAGAACACGACGTCGAACCGGTCGGCGTCCTGCGCGAGCTCGGCCAGCGCCTCTTCCGCGTTGTTGGCCAATACGGTGACGTAGCCCATGTCGGACAGGGTTTGGACGGCGAACGTCCCGACCTCGGCGTTGTCCTCCACCACCAGCACGCAGGTGCCGTGCCCGTCCATCAGCGGCTCGGGCTCGCCCGCGTCCGCCGTCCTCGCCTCCTCGGCGACGCGCGGAAGGTAGAGCGTGAAGGTGGTGCCGCGCCCGACCTCGCTCTCGACGGTGACCTCGCCTCCGGACTGCTTGGCGAAGCCGAACACCTGGCTGAGGCCGAGGCCGGTGCCCTGGCCGACGCCCTTGGTGGTGAAGAACGGCTCGAAGATCTGCTCCAGGCGGTCCGCGGGGATTCCGGTGCCGGTGTCGCTGATCGACACCGCCACGAACCCGCCCGTGACGGCCGCGTGCGCCCGGATCGCGGGCATGCCCTCGACGGCGCGCACGCGGACGACGAGCCGGCCCTCGCCGTCCATGGCGTCGCGGGCGTTGACTGCCATGTTGACCAATGCGGTGTCGAACTGGCTCGGATCGGCATGCACGAAGCAGGTGGTCTCGGGAAGGTCCGTCACGATCTCGATGCGCGACCCGGTCAGGGTGCCCATCATGTCGGAGAGCGAGCGAACGCTGTCGCAGGCGGCGAACACCTCGGGCTTGAGCGCCTGCCGTCGTGCGAAGGCAAGGAGCTGCCCGGTCAGTTTGGCGGCACGGTCGACGGTGTCGGAGATGGCCCCGACGTAACGGGTACGCCTTTCCTCTGGAAGCCCCGGGCGCTTCAGGAGATCGGTCGAGGACTTGATCACGGTGAGCAGGTTGTTGAAGTCGTGCGCCACGCCCCCGGTCAATTGCCCGACCGCCTCCAGCTTCTGCGACTGCCGCAGGGCGTCCTGCGCGGTGGCGAGCTCTTCCTGGGCCGCTACCCTCGCGGTCACGTCCCGACCGATGGCGTACGTCACGCCATCGTTGGGCGCGGCCACCCAGGACAGCCAGCGGATCGAGCCGTCCTTATGGCGGTAGCGGTTCTCGATGACGGGCAGGCCGCCGCCGGCCGCCATCTCGTACGCATCCCTGGTCCTGGCATCGTCCTCGGGCAGGATGAATTCGGACACGTGCCGACCGACCAGTTCCTCGGGCGCGTAGCCGAGCAACGTCGTCCAGGCCGGATTGACCTTGCGGAACACGCCCAGGAAATCGATGACCAGCAACAGGTCGGGGGACGTGTCCCAAAGGTGCTTGAACTCGCGCGACCGGTCCAGGACCTGCCGTTCCAGGTCGACGTTGAGGTCGGCGAGCTCGGACCTGGAACGCACCGCTTCCGTCGTCTCGACGCAGGCACAGAACATCCCCCTCACCGTCCCGTCCACGTCTCGGATCGGCGAGTAGGAGAACGTCCACGAAGTGTCCTCGGCGAACCCCTTGCGCTCCATGCGCAGCGGCAGGTCCTCCTGGTACGTCGCCTCGCCGCTCATGGCCCGTTCGATGAAAGGCAGGATCTCGTCCCAGATCTCCGGCCAAACCTCCCGGAACGGCCTGCCGAGCGCGTCGGGGTGCCTCGCCCCCAGCATCGCGGAATAGGCGTCGTTGTACAGGAACCCGAGCTCCGGTCCCCAGGCCGCGAACATGGGGAACGCCGACCCGAGCATCAGGCCGGCGACCACGCCCAGCGGCGGCGGCCAGGTCCCGGGCTCTCCGAGAGGGGAAGCAGACCAATCGTGCGCACGCATGCGCGCGCCCATCCCGCCTCCGCCCACGAGGAAGGGAAGTGTACCGGCTCCGCGCTCACCCACGGGCATCATGCCCGTCCCGTACCAGGGCGCGCCGTCCCATGCCGGGACCCCGCCGTGGGGAGTCCCGGCGCGGCTCGTGGATCCGGCGCGCCGCTTCCTCGTGCCGGAGCAGCCCCAGGTCCGCGCGCATCGCCTCGCTCGCATTCGCGTACCCGCCTGCCGCGACGAGCTCGTTCAGGAAGGCATGCAACTCGGGGGTCAGCGAGGCGCTGACGGCTTTCCGTCCGATCATCCCGACACGCTACTTCGTAGGACAATATCGCACAATTCGTTCGGGACCGGTGCGTGCACATGACATGCTCGTACTCCGGCGTCCGGGGATTCGGACGCCGCTTAGCCGGCACGCAGCAGCAGGAAGACGGCGGCGACGGCGATGACCCCGAGGGTGGCGAGGATGCCGCCGCCGCGGCAGGCGAACTGCATCGGGGAGTTTTTGGCGGTGAACATCCCGAACGGGTGCAGGACGCGGCCGACCAGCAGGACGATCAGGAGCGTCCTCTCCAACGTCGGCCCGCCGCCACCCGCTTCGAGCAGGGCGACGAGGATAAGGGCGAGCGGCACGTACTCGCCGAAGTTGCCCTGGGTGCGGATGCGCTTCTCCAGGGCCTCGTTTCCACCGTCCCCGTGGAGGGTATCGGAGGAGACCCGGCTCGCCACGACCCATGCGGAGAGGCCGACGTAGATGAGCGCGAACAGGCCGGCGTAGAAGGCGGTGAGGGTGGGATAGGCCATCGGGAGTCCTGGTTGGGGTCGTGACCGTCGAGGGCGTGTCGGCGGTCGACTGCCTCACTCGGCCTTGCGGCTCGGGTCGTCGGCCGGGTTGACGTAGTTGAGCCCGAAGGGTCCGGAGCCGTTAACCTGCAACTCGACCGGCTCGTCGGTGGTCCAGAGCGAGTGCGGCATGTCCTGCGGCAGGTAGACGAAGCCGCCGGCCCTCAGGATCTTGCCGGCCGCCTTGTCGATGGTCTCGCCGTGCTGGTGATAAATTGAGCCGGACAGGATGGTCAGCGTCTCGGCCAGTGAGTGGGTGTGGGGCGCGATCACGGTATTGGCCGGGAGCTTGATGCGCAGCACGAATGGACCGGGCTTGGCCGGATCGCCTGCGAGCTTGCTCAGCTGCGTGCCCTTGGGGAGGTTCGCCGGACCGGCGCCGTAGACGACGGCGGAGGCGTCCTCGATGGCGACCATTCCCTTCGCATCATGGCCGTCCTCCGCCGCGGCGCAGCCGCTGCCGGCGAGCAGGACCGTGACCGCGAGGATCGGGCTTCGTACGAGATGTCTCATGGGGGCTCCTTCCTCCATTGCTTCACCCCGCCCGCGACAACAGCCACCACGGGCGGGAACGTGGTGCTACCTGGCCTTGTCGGTGATACCCTTGAGGCCACCGTCGTAGATGCCGTAGACGATCTCCTCGGCCTTGGCGTCGGGTGCGCCCTTGGCCTCGAAGCTGCCGGTCCAGGCCAGCTTGGAAACCTTGCCGTCCGATGCCACGGAGAGGGCCGATTTGTAGCCCTCGACCGACAGCGGGCTCTCCAGGATGGCGTAGGTGTAAGCCATCGTCTTCTCGTCGCGGGCGACCTGCTCCTCGACGATGGTGCCGCCGCCTTTCAGGGACAGCGTGCGGACCTCCTTGCCGCCCTTCCCGGACAGGACGCACGTCTCGACGGCCGAGTGCCGGTCACCGATGCCGTAGAATCCGCCGACGGTCTTGCGGACGGTGACCGGTGGCGCCGCCGCCGTCGCAGTCTTGGTCTCGTCGAGGGCGAGTGTGGCGGACAGGACCGCGACAACGACGGCCGATCTCAGGATCGACCTCATGGCGTTTCTCCTCGTTGGCGGACCCTTGATCCGGGTCTCGCCGGGCCGGGCGGCCTTACGGTCCGGGTTACCGTCGCTTGACAGCTTCGTTCATGCGTGAATCATCCGGGCCTGAATGGAATTTGAGCGATGGCGTCCGGGAAGTCTAGGCTGCGGTTGGACGACCAACTCTGCTTCGCGCTCTATGCCGCGACCAACGCGGTGGTGCGCGCCTACCGCCCCCTGCTGGCCGAACTCGGCCTGACCTACCCGCAATATCTCGTCATGCTGGCGCTCTGGCAGGACGGAACGACGCCGATCCATGCCTTGGCCGAGCGCCTGCGGCTCGGTTCCAACGCCGTCACCCCGCTGGTCGACAGGCTAGAGGCCGCCGGCTTCGCGACGCGCGCCCGCGGTGCCGACCGACGCGTCGTGTTCGTCGCCCTCACCGAGGTCGGGATCGAGCTTGAAGGCAAGCTCTTGGCCGCGCAGCAGTCCGTCGTCTGCCGTACCGGTTTGGCGGATCGCGACCTCGCCGAGCTGCGTCGGGAACTGAGGGAGCTCACCGACCGCATCGCCGCCGACGGCGAGGTGCAGGAGAGCGGGTCCGCCTGAAATCTCGCTTGTATGACCTGCGAGCCACCGTGTTCCGGCGATTTCCGGTGACAGCGATGCCTCACTGTCCCAGGTGTTCGCCGCGGTGCTGCATCGTCCGACAAATGTAGGATTGTGAGCGGTGGAGGGCCGTGGCATGGATATTCTCGCCGACGATCCGCCGTCGGCCGGATTTCCCCTCCCATGTCCAGCGACCCCGGTCACCCGTTCGCGGGCAACCTGCTCCTCGCCGCGCTCGCGGCGCCCGACGTGGCCCTTCTCGCGCCGCATCTCGCCCGACGGGAGCATGCCCGGGGTGACGTGCTGTTCCGCGTCGGCGAGGACGTCTCGCACGTCACCTTTCCCCTCGACCGGACCGTCGCCACCCTGCTGGTGCCGATGGGCGGCGATAGAACCGTCGAGACCGCCACGGTCGGGCACGAGGGCGCGATGGGCGGCGTGGTCAGCCACGGCTACCTGCCCGCCTTCACCCGGTGCGTGATCCAGGTCGAGGGCGCGGTCCTGCGCATGGATGCGGAAAGGCTGCGCGAGGCCAAGCGCGCCTCCCCGACGCTGAACGACCTGTTCGTGCGCTACGCCGATTGCCTGCTCGCCCAGGTGCTGCAGTCGGTCGCCTGCAACGCCGCCCATCCCGTCGAGCAGCGGGTGCTGCGCTGGCTGCTCGGCCTTCAGGACCGGGTCGGCACCGACGCCCTGCCGGTCACCCAGGTCGTGCTCGCCGGGATGCTCGGCATCGGTCGGACCTACGTCACCACTGTGCTGACCAGGCTCCAGGACCAGGGCCTGATCCATGTCGGGCGCGGCCGCATCCACATGCTCGACCGGGCCCGGACGGAAGCCGCCTGCTGCGACTGCCACGCCCGGGTTCGGGGGCACTTCCGTACCGTGCTTGGGGCGATCTACGCGCCGGGGGGCGGGATCGTCGCCGTCGAGGCGACGGAGCCCGGAACGCCACCGCCGCCCCGGCCCGAAGCCATCCTTCCCGAGCTCCGGGAGGCCGGCCGATGACCGCCCAAACCGCCATCCCGTTCGAGGTCTCCCTCCCGTCCAGGCTGGCGGCGCTCGACGCCTACGGCATCCTCGACACCCCGCCCGAGAAGGGTTTCGACGACATCGTCGCACTGGCCCGGAACGCCTGCGGCACGCCCGTCGCGCTGGTGAGCCTCGTCGCCGGCGACCGGCAATGGTTCAAGGCCCGCGTCGGGTTCGAACCCTGCGAGACCACGCTCGACAAATCGGTCTGCGCGCACGTCCTCGGGCAACCTGATCTCCTCGTCGTCCCCGACCTCAGTCAGGACCCTCGCACCCGGGACAATCCGCTGGTCACCGGCGACCCATTCATCCGGTTCTACGCCGGCGCCCCATTGGAGGCCGCCGACGGCGCGTGCATCGGCTCCCTGTGCGTGATCGACGTCGAGCCGCGACCCGACGGCCTGACCACGGACCAGGCCGAGTCCCTCCGGGCCCTCGCCCGCCAGGTCATGGTGCAACTGGAACTGCGGCGGTCGCTCGACGAACGCGACGGCCTACTCGCCGCCCAACGCGCGGCGATGACCCAGCACGAGGCCCTGCTCGCCGCCCAGGCCGCCGTCATGGGATCGGGCGGGCGGTTCGACGACGTGCTCGACGCGGTCGTGGCCGGGGCGCTGCGGGCGCTGCCCCATGCCGAGGGCGGCGTCGTGGAGATGCGGGAGGGCGACGAGCTCGTCTACCGGCGCGGGGCCGGGAGCCTCGCCCGCCATGCCGGCCTGCGCCTTCCGCTCCACGGCAGCCTTGCGGGGGCGTGCCTGCTGTCCTTGGAGGCGCGGGCGGTGGCGGACGTGCTCGACGACCCCGACGTGAAGCCCGACCTGATCGACGATCTCGGGTTGCGGTCGTGCGTGGTCGTCCCGATCACCCGCGACGGCGACGGCATCGGCGTCCTCAAGCTCCAGTCCAGCAAGGCCGGCGCCTTCTCGCAGCGCGACGTCGAGGTCGTCTCCTTGTTCGCCGGTACAGTCGCCGCCGGCCTCTACCGGGTCGGCGAGGCCGAGGCCCGGCGCAGGGCCAAGGCCACCGAGGACCGCTACGAGGCTGTCTTCAACAGCGCCATCGACTACGCGATCATCGTCATGGGCCTCGACGGGCGCGTCGACGACTGGAACGAGGGCGCCACCCGCATCCTCGGGTGGTCGCCGGCGGAGATGGTCGAGCGGCCGGCCGACGTGTTCTTCACCCCCGAGGACCGGGCGAACGGCATCGCCGAAAAGGAGATGCGGGCCGCGCTCGATCACGGCCGCGGCGTCGACGAGCGCTGGCACATCCGCAAGGATGGCACGCGATTCTGGGCCAACGGCGAGATGATGGCGCTGCGCGACGAGGCGGGCACGGCCATCGGCTTCCTGAAGATCCTGCGCGACCGTACCGAGCAGCGCGACGCCGCCGCCCGGCTGCAGGAGAGCGAGGGCTTCCTGCGCAGCGTGCTCGATGCCTCCGCCGATTGCATCAAGGTGCTCGACCTCGATGCGCGCCTCGAATTCATGAGTACGGGTGGCAGGACGGTCATGGAGGTCGACGACTTCGACGGCATCGCCGGGGCGGACTGGACCGGGTTCTGGGACGCGGCCGGCAAGGCCGAGGCCCGGGCGGCCGTCGATGCCGCCTCGGCGGGCGGCATCGGGCGCTTCACTGGACCGGCCTGCACGATGAAGGGCAACCGGAAGTGGTGGGACGTCCAGGTCACGCCGATCCGGGGCGGCGATGGCGCGGTCACCAAGCTGCTGGCCGTCTCGCGCGACGTCAGCGCGAACCGGAAGGCCGAGGAGGCGCTGCTCGCCAGCGAGATGCGCTACCGCGACCTGTACGAGAGCATCGGCGCCGGCTTCTGCGTCATCGAGGTCAAGCTCGATGCGACCGAGCGTCCGCTCGACTACCGCTTCCTGGAGGTGAACCCGGCGTTCGAGAGGCAATCGGGGCTCCGTGGCGTCCTCGGCCAATGGATGCGCGGCCTCGCCGACGGCCACGAGGAGCATTGGTTCGAGATCTACGACCGCATCGCCCGCGGCGGCGCGCCGGAGCGGTTCGAGCACGTCGCGAACGCTCTCGGCGACCGCTGGTTCGAGGTCTACGCCTATCCCTTCGGCGCGCCGGGCTCCCGCCAGGTCGCGGTGCTGTTCAACGACATCACCGCGCGCAAACGCACCGAGGATGCGCTCCGGGCGAGCGAGGCGAGCCAGCGCTCGATCCTAGCGACGGTACCCGTGGGCATCGTGTTCGCCGAGGCGCCCTCGGGCCGCGTGATCGGCGGCAACGCCTTCATGGAGACCGTGATCGGCCGGCCGACCATCGAATCCCGCGACATCGAGGGCTACGGCGAATGGATTGCCTACCATGCCGACGGTCGCCGGGTCGCGCCGACCGAGTTCCCCGTGGCCCGGGTCATCCGCGAGGGGCTGGAACGCTCCGAGCTTGAGGTCGAGTTCGAGCGCCCGGACGGCAGCCGCGTCTGGTCCCAGATCGTCGCCACGCCGATGCGCGACGCGGCCGGGACCGTCAACGGGGTGGTCGCGGCCATCTCCGACATCGACGCGCGCAGGCGGGTCGAGAAGCAGCGCGACCTGCTGAGCGCCGAGCTCAGCCATCGCATGAAGAACCTCCTGGCGATGGTGCAGGCCATCGCCGCCAACACCCTTCGCGGGGCCACCGACATCGACGTCGCCAAGGAGGTGCTGGCCGAACGCCTGATCACCCTGGGCAAGGCGCACGACCTCCTGTTGGGCGGCGCCGCCGAGCACGCCCCCATTGAACCGGTCATCCGCGGCGGGGTCGGCCTCCAGGACGACGGCTCGGATCGCGTTCACTACCGAGGGCCGGCGGTCGAGATCGGCGGCAAGGCGGCGCTCGCCCTCGCGCTGATGACGCACGAGCTCGCGACCAACGCCGCCAAGTACGGCGCCCTTTCGACCCCGGAGGGCCGCGTCGAGATCGACTGGGCCTTGCGCGACGAAGCCCCCGGCCCGGTCCTGACGATATCCTGGCGCGAGCGCGGCGGGCCAGCAGTGGTGCCCCCATCGCGAAAAGGGTTCGGGTCGCGGCTGATCGAGCGCGGTCTCGTCGGCGCGGTCGACGGCAGGATCGCGCTGACGTACCCGTCCGATGGGGTGTGCTGTGTCGTCGAGGCACCACTTCGTAATTTCCAGGACGTCCTGTGAGACCGCGCCGCAACATGGGACGCGTCCCGCGGTTGTCGCTCCGGCCCCATTTTCCAGGACGGCCAAGAACCCTTCCGCATGCTCGCTGAACCGACGTCACGGATCGATGCCTTCCCGCGCGCCGGCGGCGAGACGGGCGCGCTCATGCGGGCCCACGACTGGGAGCGCACCGCCCTGGGCGCGCCGTCGGGATGGCCCGCCGCGCTGAAGGTTGCCGTCAACCTGGTCCTGGGCTCGCCGGAGAGCATGTTCCTGGCGTGGGGGCCCGACCTCGCATGCTTCTATAACGATACCTACCGTCCGATCCTCGGCCCGAGGCTGCCGCATGCCCTCGGCACGCCGTTGCGCGTCCTGTGGTCGGACGTCTGGGACCAGGTCCGACCTATCATCGAGATGGCCCTGGCGGGCACGGCGAGCCGGTACGACGACCTGCCCCTGACCATGGCCCGGCGCGGGGTCGAGGAACAAACCTGGTGGTCGTTCTCGTACTCGCCGTTGTTCGACGAGGACGGCGAGGTCGTGGGGGTGTTCTGCGTCAGCAACGAGACCACGCAACGCCTGCTGTCCGAGCGCGCCCTGCGGGCGCGCGAGGCCGAACTGCTGCTCATCACCGACACCCTGCCGCTGCTGATCGCCTTCATCGACCGCGACCTTGTCTACCGGTTCGCGAACAGGGCTTACGAGGACTGGTTCTATAGGCGCCCCGAAGACGTGGTCGGGTGCCATGTTCGCGACCTGTTGGACGACGAGGGCCTCGCGGCGCGCCGGGCTGCCTTCGACGCCGCCCTGGCAGGGGACCAGGTGCGACTCGAACTCGACTGGCCGCACCGGGACGGGCGTCCCAGGGTCGCGGACATCCGCTACCTGCCACGCCGGGCGGAGGATGGCGCCGTCGACGGCTTCTACGTCTTCGTCCTCGACGTGACCGACCGCAAGCAGGTGGAGCACATGCTGCGGGAGACAAACGAGACCCTCGAACGGCGGGTCGCCGAACGGACGCAGGACCGCAACGCCCTGTGGCAGCTTTCGTCCGACATCATGCTCCGCTGCGGCTTCGACGGCACCATCGTCGCCGTGAACCCGGCCTGGACGAGCGTGCTCGGGTGGTCGGAGGCGGACCTCGTCGGCCGCAACCTGTTCGAGCTGATCCATCCCGGCGACGTCGAGCATACCGTCGAAGGGGCACAATCGTCCTCGGAGGGCCACTCGTTCGCACGCTTCGACAACCGCTACCGCCACAAGGACGGCGGCTACCGCTGGATCTCGTGGTCGACCCGACCGGACGCCGGGATGATCAACGCCGTCGGCCGGGACTTCACCGTCGAGCGGGAGCGTGCGGAGGCGCTTAAGGTCGCCGAGGAGGCGTTGCGCCAGGCCCAGAAGATGGAGGCCATCGGACAGCTCACCGGCGGCGTCGCGCATGACTTCAACAACCTGCTGACCGTGATCAAGTCCTCGACCGACCTGCTCAAGCGGCCGGACCTGCCGGACGCGCGCAGGCTCCGTTACGTCGGCGCGATCTCGGACACCGTCGAGCGGGCCGCGAAGCTGACGGGGCAGTTGCTGGCCTTCGCCCGCCGGCAGGCGCTCAAGCCCGAGGTGTTCGAGGTCGGGCGAAGCCTCACCTCGGTCGGCGACATGGTGGGAACTCTCACCGGCTCGCGCATCTCGGTCGACGTCCGCGTGCCAAGTGCCGCCGGCTTCGTGAACGCTGACCCGAGCCAGTTCGACACCGCGATCGTCAACATGGTGATCAACGCCCGCGACGCGATGGGCGGCGAGGGCCGCTTGGTCATCGAGATGTCGGAGGTCGCGGGACTCCCGGGCCTCCGCGGACACAACCCCGTGGCGGGCGACTTCGTGGCGGTCGCCATCGCCGACACCGGGGCTGGCATCGCGGAGGTCGACCTGGAGCGCATCTTCGAGCCTTTCTTCACCACCAAGGGCATCGGGCACGGGACGGGCCTGGGCCTCAGCCAGGTGTTCGGCTTCGCCAAGCAATCGGGTGGGGACGTCGCGGTCGAGAGCGAGGTCGGACGCGGCACCACCTTCACCCTGTACCTGCCCCGCGTGCCCGACCCGGTGACGCCCTCTGCCGCGTACGCGGAGCCGGAGCCGCTCGTCGACGGCCACGGCACCTGCGTCCTGGTGGTGGAGGACAACGCCGACGTCGGCGCGTTCGCCACCCAATCCCTGGCCGAGCTCGGCTACGCGACGGTCTGGGCCGAGAACGCCGACCAGGCACTCGCCGAGCTTGCGAAGGACGCTGGCCGCTTCGACGTGGTCTTCTCCGACGTGGTCATGCCAGGCATGAACGGGATCGACCTCGGCCACGAGATCCGCCGTCGTCACCAAGACCTGCCGGTGGTGCTGACCTCGGGCTACAGCCACGTGCTGGCCAAGAACGGCACCTACGGGTTCGAACTCCTGCACAAGCCGTACTCGGTCGAGGAACTCTCCCGCATCCTGCGAAAGGTCGGGACCTGGAGGCGGCGCAAGGGACTGCTCGGTGCCTGACGCCACATGCGACCGCCGAACGTGGGGGCGGCCCGATATCGGTGTATCGACGGCTTCCGGGGTGCCGGAGCGTGATACCCGAACGGCTCAGCGAGCCCCGCGGGAAAGGCCGCCGTCCTATTCCGCAGCCGCCCTGCGGGGACGGCGCCGGGACGCGGCCCGGCGGAGGATTCGCGACAGGGCCTCGACCGAGTACGGCTTCTGAAGGAGTTCGAAACCGTGGTCGCTCTCCTGGGCGAGGACGTGGCTGTAGCCGCTGGTGAGCACCACCGGCAGTCCGGGATAGAGCCGACGGATCTCTCGCCCCAGTTCCACCCCGTTCATGCCCGGCATGACCACGTCCGAGAAAACCACGTCGTAGGCGCCCGGACTCTCGGCCAGGGTCGTGAGAGCCTCGTCGGCGTTGGTGACCCAATGCGTGCCGTAACCGAGTTCCTGCAAGGTCTGGGTCGAGAACGTGCCGACGTCCCGGTTGTCCTCGACCACCAGCACGCAGGTGCCGCGTCCGTCGACCACGGCATCGACCGATGCAGCCGCCTCCTCCGTGTCGGCACCCCTTTCCGTACGGGGGAGGTAGAGCGCGAAGGTGGTGCCATGTCCCACCTCGCTATCGACCACCACCTCGCCGCCCGATTGCTTGGCGAAGCCGAACACCTGGGAAAGCCCGAGGCCGGTGCCCTGGCCGACCCCCTTGGTCGTGAAGAACGGCTCGAAGATGCGGTCGACCTGATCGGGGGGAATGCCGGAGCCGGTGTCGGTCAGCGCGATCCGTACGTAATCCCCGACTTGCTCCGGGTGGGAGCGCATCGCCGGAACGATGCCGACCGCCTCGACCGCGATGGTTAGACGACCCTCGCCGTCCATCGCGTCGCGGGCGTTGACCGCCATGTTCACCAGCGCCGTATCGAACTGGCTCGGATCGGCGCGGATGTGGCACGGCTCGTCGCCGATGCGGATGGCCACCTCGATCCGGGCGCCGGTGAGCGTTCCGACCATCTCGCCGATGGCCCTCACGCTCCGGCCGACATCGAACACCTCCGGCCGCAACGCCTGGCGGCGGGCGAAGGCCAGGAGCTGGCCCGTGAGCTTGGCGGCCCTGTCCACGGTGTCCGAGATCGCCCCGATGTAGCGGGCCCGTCGCTCCTCGTAGAGGTCCTGCCGCTTGAGCAGGTCGGTGGACGACTTGATCACGGTGAGCAGGTTATTGAAGTCGTGCGCCACGCCCCCGGTCAACTGCCCGACCGCCTCCAGCTTCTGCGACTGCCGCAGGGCCTCCTCGGCCTGGAGGAGGCTGGCGGCGCGCTCCTTCTCCCGGGTGACGTCGCGGGAGACACAATAGAGCAGACCCTCGACCGGGACGGCCGTCCAGGACAGCGTGCGGTAGCCGCCGTCGCGCGCCCGGAACCGGTTCTCGAAGGCCAGCGTCAGGCCGCCTGCGGCGAGCCGCGCGACCTCGGCCCGGGTCCTTTCCCGGTCGTCGGGGTGTTCGAGCCACTCCGAGGTCTTGCCGATGATGTCCTGGTAGTCCCAACCCAGGATGCGCTGCCAGGCCGGGTTGATGCTGACCCAGACGCCGTTGGCATCCGCGACCCCGAGCATGTCCTGGCTCACCTGCCAGATCCGGTCGCGCTCCTTCGTGCGCTCGGCGACCTGGGCCGCCAGGGTCTCATTGAGCGCCCGCAAGGCCCCCTGCGCCCGCACGCGCTCGACCGCGTCCCAGATCCGGGCCGAGACCTCGCCGACCAGCGAGACCTCGTCGGGCGTCCAGATCCTCGGCTCGCGGTGGTTGACGTAGACGACCGAGCGAAGGCGTCCCTCGTGGACCTGGGGCACGGCGACGATGGCGGCGATGCCGAAGGCGCCCATCCCGAGGCCGGCCGTGTCAGGATCGGCCTCGACGTCCCCGTAGACCGACGTCCGCCCCTTCCTGAGGTTGGCGATGTTGCCGGGGCCGAACACGTCGAGCGGGTAAGTGCCGGCCAGCGTCGCCACGCCATCGACGTACTCGGTGCCGAGGGCGACGGACATGCCGTCCTCCTCGACGAAGCCGTAGCCGACACGGCTGACCCCGAGGTAGCGCCCGAGGGCGTCCGCCGCTGCCTGCATCCGGCCGCGCGGGCCACCCTGCTCGCGAAGCGTATCGGTCAGGTCGAGCAGGAATCGTTGGCGCGCCTCGGCCTCCTGTCGTTCGGCGACCCGCATCTCCAATTCGGCGTTCATCTCCCGCAGGCGGCGCTCGTCCTGCCGACGGCCAGTGACGTCCGAGACCGTGAGCACGGCACCAACGATTCTGCCGCCCTCACGGACGGGGGCGTTCGAGCAGATCACCTCGATGGGTGTGCCGTCGCGCCGAAAGAAGGTGGCGTCGCGTTGCCGAAGCGTCTTCCCTTCGCGGATGGCCTCGACGAACCCGCATTCGGATGACGGGAACGGGCGCCCGTCCGGATGGTGGTGGTGGGCGGCCTCGTGCAGGTCCTGTCCGACCAGGGTGTCGTCGTCCCATCCCAGCAACGTGTGCGCCGTCCGGTTGGCGAAGGTGACCGTGCCATTGAGGTCGAGCTGAAACACCGCCTCGCTGACGTGGTCGGTGACGGTCCGGAGCAGGTCGGTCTGGCGCTGCAGCGCCTCGGCCGCCATTCGCTGGTCGGTCCGGTCCCGCAGGATCTTGAGGTAGCCGACGTGGCTGCCGTCCTCGGCGTGCAGGGGCATCATCTCGCCCAGCGCGAAGAACCGGGAGCCGTCCTTGCGCTGGTGCCAACGCTCGTCGTTGCCGCGACCTTCCTCGCGGGCGCTTTTCATCTCGCGCTCGGGAATGCCGGCGGCGACGTCCTCCCCGGTGAAGAACACCCGGGCCGGCTTGCCGCACATCTCGGCCTCGGACCAGCCGAGGATGATCTCGGCGCCCGCGTTCCAGCCAGTGACGAGGCCGTCGAGGTCCATGGTCACCATGGCGTAGTCGACGGCGCTGTCGAGGATCTGGCGGTGCCGGGTGTCCGCCTCGCGCACCCGACGGAGCGCGTCGTCCCGGGCGACCATCGAGCGGCGCAGTTCCATCTGGGCCATGACCTGACGGGCCAGCGTTTCCAGGGCTTTGGCCTGTTCGGGCGTCAGTCCCTCGGGCCGTGGCTTCCCGTCGATCACGCACAGGGTCCCGAGCGCGATGCCCTCGGGCGTTTCCAGGCGGGCGCCGGCATAGAACCGCAGGTGGGGTTCCCCGGTGACCAGGGCGTTGTCCCGGGTGCGCTGGTCGAGCGTCAGGTCCGGGATCACCAACAGCCCCGGCCTCGCGAGGGCGTGCGCGCAGACCGATTGCGACAGCGGGGTCTGGCAGGGGTCGAACCCAACCCGTGCCTTGAACCACTGGCGGTCTCCCGCGACGAGGCTGACCAGGGCCACCGGTGTGGCGCAGATCCGCGAGGCGAGCAGGACGATGTCGTCGAAACCCTGCTCGGCCTGCGTGTCGAGGATGCCGTAGCCGTCGAGCGCCGCGAGCCGGACCGGATCGTCCGCGGCGTCCGACATGGCGTGATCAGGCGCGGTCACGGACGACCTCCGGATCGGCGGAATGACGTCGGGCCTTGGCCTCGTCCCGTTCGATCAGCAGGCGAAGCGCCGCACGGACGACCTCGCTCGCCGAGGTGTACTCGCCCTTGGCGACCTGGGCCTCGACGTACGCGATCAGCGGTTCGGTCAAGGCAATGTGTCTGGAATGCTTCGCGGCCATCCGGAGCCCGTAGCAGCTCCCGAAATCGGTGTTGCAGCCGCGACACCCCGTGTCCTGACGATTTCACGGGCCCACGCTGTCGCAGGCATCGGCGAGCGGTCGCGCGACGAGCCCATCGTCCACCCGGAAAGGGTGGGACCACGGCCGGTTCGCATCAAGTGCGATGCCTGCAGGGTGCTTCGCGTTGTCTGCTTTTCCCGGACGCGCGAATCCCTCACTTCGGACCCAGGGTTCGGAACCCGGGGGACGACCCCGGCGATGTGTCCCGGATGCCTAGGACCCGAACCGCCAGCAGCATGTCGATACGCGAGACGCTACCCCTCGATCCGAGCCAACTGACCCGCGAGGAACTTGAGGCCGAAGTCGTCCGCCTGCGCGCCCGGGCCGACGCCGCCGCGCCCAGCCGACGTCAAATGGCGGTCCTCGACAGCACCACCTCCTTCGCCATCATCCTGACCGACCGAGAGGGATTGGTCACCGACTGGAACGTCGGGGCCGAGCGCATCCTGGGCTGGTCGGCCGAGGAGACGTGCGGGCGCAGGCTGGATCGCATCTTCACGCCCGAAGACATCGCCATCGACCGTGCCGGCACGGAGATGCTCCTGTCATTGGAACACGGTCGCGCCGACGACGAGCGCTGGCACCTGCGCAAGGACGGCTCGCGCTTCTGGGCCTCGGGCGAGATGATGCCGCTGCGGGGCGACGGGGGCGAGGACCTGGGCTTCGTGAAGGTCCTGCGCGACCGCACCGCCGAGCACCGGGCCGGCGAGGACCTGCGACACACCGCGATCCGCCTTCGCGAGAGCGAGGACCACTACCGCCATACCGTGGAGTTGAACCCGCAGGTCCCATGGACCGCGGACCCCCAGGGCAACATCACCTCGTACTCGAACCGGTGGCTGGAGCTCACCGGCCAGGCCCCGGGCGAGCCGCTCGGGGCCGGCTGGGCCAGGGCGATCCACCCGGACGACGTCCCGCACACCATGGCGGCGTTCGGGGCGAGCCTCGCTAGCGGCGAGCCGGTCGACGTCGATTACCGCATCCATGTCGCGGCCGTCGGCGAGCATCGCTGGATGCGGGCGCGCGCCTACCCGCGCCGGGATGACCGGGGCGAGATCGTCCAGTGGTACGGCATCGTCGAGGACATCCACGACCGCAGGCTTGCCGAAGCCCAACTCACGAGTAGCGAGGAGCGCTACCGCAGCCTGTTCGAGAGCATCGAGGTCGGCTTCTGCATCGTCGAGATGCGGTTCGAGGGCGCAGTCACGGTCGACTACCAGGTCGTGGAGGCCAACCCCGCCTTCGTGCGGCAGACCGGGGCGGACGTCACGGGCCGGTGGGTGAGCGAGTTCGCGCCGAACCTGGAGCGGCACTGGTTCGACACCTACGGCCACGTCGCCCTGACCGGGAAGCCGGCCCATTTCGAGCACTACGCGGACGTGTTCGGGCGCTGGTTCGACGTGCGCGCCCTGCGGACGGGCGATCCGGCTGCGCACCGCGTCGCGATCTTCTTCTCCGACATCACCGAGCGCCGGCGGGTCGAGCGGCGCGCCGAGGCCGGCGAGCGCGAGCTACGCCTCATCACCGACGCCCTCCCGGTCCTGATCTCCTTCATCGGCGCGGATTACGTCTACCGCTTCGCGAACAGGGCCTACGACGAATGGTTCTCCGTGCCTGCGGAGGAGGTCGTCGGCCGGGATGTCCGGGATCTCCTGGGGCCGGCGGCGTACACCGCCCGAAAGCCCTTCATGGACCGGGCCCTGGCAGGCGAGGCCGTCACCTTCGAGCTCGACTGGCCGCATCGGGACGGTCGTCCCCGTGTCGCCGAGATCCGCTACCTGCCCCGCCGGGACGCGGACGGCGGCATCGACGGATTCCATGTGTTCGTGCAGGACGTCACCGACCGCAAGCGCACGGAAGCCGACCTGGCGCGCCAGGTCGCCGCCCGCACGGCCGAACGCGACCAGATCTGGCAGGCGTCCTCGGACCTGCTCTGCGTCGCCAGCCTCGACGGCTACTTCCTCAGCCTCAACCCGGCCTGGTCGGCGAGGCTGGGCTGGAGCGACGTCGAGCTGAAGGCCCGACCGTTCCTCGACTTCGTCCATCCCGACGACGTCGCGGCGACCGTGGCGGCCGCGGGCGGGCTCGCGCGCGGCGAGGCCCAGCTCACCTTCGAGAACCGCTACCGGCATAGGGACGGGAGCTATCGCTGGCTGTCCTGGAACGCGGTGCCGCGCGATGGGCTGATCTACTCATCCGTGCGCGACGTCACCGAGACCAAGGCCCAGGCCGAGGCACTCGCCAGGACCGAGGAGGCGCTGCGCCAGTCCCAGAAGATGGAGGCCGTGGGCCAACTCACCGGCGGCCTCGCGCATGACTTCAACAACCTGCTCGCCGGCATCTCCGGCTCGCTGGAGTTGATGCAGACCCGGATGTCGCAGGGACGGATGGGCGACCTCGACCGCTACATGACGGTGGCCCAGGGCGCCGCCAAGCGTGCCGCTTCCCTCACGCATCGGCTGCTCGCGTTCTCCCGGCGCCAGACCCTCGACCCCAAGCCCACGAACGTGAACCGCCTGATCACCGACATGGAGGAGCTCGTCCGCCGCACGGTCGGTCCGGCCATCCACCTGGAGGTGGTCGGCCTCGCCGGGATCTGGCCGGCCCTGATCGATCCGGGCCAGCTTGAGAATGCGCTGCTGAACCTCTGCATCAACGCCCGCGACGCGATGCCGGAGGGCGGGCGCATCACCATCGAGACCGCCAACAAGTGGATGGACGAGGCTGGCGCGCGGCAGCACGACATGCCGCCGGGACAGTATCTCAGCGTCTGCGTCTCGGACACCGGCACCGGCATGTCGGCGGACCTGATGGCCAAGGTGTTCGAGCCGTTCTTCACGACGAAGCCGCTCGGCGAGGGAACGGGCCTCGGCCTGTCCATGGTCTACGGCTTCGCCCGCCAGTCCGGGGGGCAGGTCCGGCTCTATTCCGAGGTCGGCGAAGGAACCACGGTGTGCCTGTACCTCCCGCGCCACTACGGCGATGCCGACGAGGACGAGGTCGGGCGCAAGCTCGCCGAGGTCGGGCGCGCCGGACAGGGCGAGACGGTACTGATCGTCGACGACGAGCCGTCCGTTCGCATGCTGGTGACCGAGGTCTTGGAGGATCTCGGCTACACCGCCATCGAGGCCGCCGACAGCGTCGCCGGCCTGAAGGTGCTCCAATCGGACGTTCGCATCGACCTGCTGGTCACGGACGTGGGCCTGCCCGGCGGCATGAACGGGCGCCAGATGGCGGATGCCGGACGCGAGCGCCGTCCCGACCTGAAGGTGCTGTTCATCACCGGCTACGCCGAGAACGCGGTCCTCGGGAACGGCTACCTCAGCCCCGGCATGCAGGTGCTGACGAAGCCCTTCGTCCTGGAAACGCTTGCATCGCGCATCAAGGACCTCACCACGGCGACATGAGGAAGTGCCAACCGTTGCGGCCGTCCGGGCGCCCGGATCACGGCTTTGGCGGCATGTTCCGGAAACGGACCCATCCGGGCCAGGGACCTGTTAGGGGATTGGCGTCAGAATCGGACCAGGAAGGCATATCCCGCGGGGTATAGGCCGGCTTGAGGGTCCTCCACGTCGATGATGCGGTTTCCCATTCCCCGAAACGTCGTGGACCGATTGGACGCCGTGTCACGCACGGCGACCTGGATCGTGTTGGCGGTGGCAAGCCTGGCCTTCATCGTCTTCGATTGGATGGTGCCCGAGGTGGGGACGGGTCCGCTCTATCTGCCGCTGATCGCCTTGGCGGGATGGCGGCTCGGTCCCCGGGAGGCGTGGGCGGTCGCGGTCGCAGCAGCCTTCCTCAACATCCTTCCGCTCCACGGGATCGACGCCGGCATGTCCCCCCTCGCGGCAACGGTCCGGGGCCTAGTTCGCTTTGGGGCCTACGCGTTCGTGGCCGTGACCGTATCCGGCCTGCGGCGCGCCTTCGACCGCGAGCGTCATGCGGCACGCCACGACACGCTGACCGGCGCCCTGAACCGCGCCTCCGTCGAGGCGCATGCCCGCACGGTTCTGGGATCGGCCGTATCGGGCGCCCCGGTGACGGTGTTGGCCCTCGCGGACATCGACGGGTTTAAGTCCGTCAACGACACCGCCGGCCACGCGGCGGGCGACGACGTCCTGCGCAGGTTTTCCGCTTCGGCCGCGACGGTGCTCGGCAAGGGCGACCGGTTCGGCCGCCTCGGCGGCGACGAGTTCGTCGTCCTGCTCCAGGCGAGCACCACGGCGGCCGCGGCATCCCGGGTCGAGGCGGTCCACCGCCGGCTTCGCAACGGCCTACGTGGTTCGGGACACCCCATCGGCGTCAGCATGGGTGCCCTCGTCGTGCCACCCGGGGCGACGACGGATTGGTCGGCTGCGCTTCGCGAGGCCGACCGCCTCATGTACGTCGCGAAGCGCTCGGGAAAGGGCGGGTTCCGCATCGAGATCTCCGCGACGACCGACCCGGTCCCGGGCGAACGGAACGCGGCCTGACGCCCGATCCCATCGGTTCGTCCGGATGGAGGTCGAAGGCTCGGGTTCGGTCCGAGCCGACCTGGCCTTCGTCCAATGGGGCGGGCATATCTTCGGAACGACCTCGACCGGACGATCTTTTCCCACGATGAATCGCATCTCTACGAGCGACAGGGAACCCGCACGGCTCCGTGCACTCGATGGCTACCGCCTGCTGGACACCCCGCGGGAAAGCGACTTCGACGAGATCGCCGAGACGGCGGCCGACCTGTTCGACGCCCCCATCGGGGTGGTCAACCTGATCGGTGACGGTCGCCAGTTCTTCAAGGCCGAGGTCGGCCTGGGCGTCCGCGAGACGCCGCTCGATTCCTCGTTCTGCCGCCAGGCCCTCCTGCAAGAGGACTTCCTGTACGTTCAGGACGCGACCCGCGACCCGCGGTTCGTGGACAACCCGCTCGTCACCGGGGACCCCGGGCTGCGCTTCTATGCCGGCGCCCTCCTGAAGACGTCCGACGGGCATCCCATCGGCACGGTCTGCGTTCTCGACACCAAGCCGCACGCGCTTTCCGAGCGCCAGCGCAACGGGCTGCTGCGCCTCGCCCGCCAGACCATGGCCCAGATGGAGCTGCGGAAATCCCTGCGGGAGCAAGCCGAGCAGCGGCTGCTGCACGAACGCATCCTCGACAGCGCGACGGATTACGCCATCGTCGCCACCGACGCCGACGGAAGCGTCACCCGGTGGAACGCGGGGGCCGAACGCATCATGGGGTGGAGCGAGGCGGCGATGCTGGGCCGCCCGGTGGCGACGTTCTTCACGCCGGAGGACCGGGAGATCGACCGGCCGGCCACCGAGATGTCGCTCGCCCTGAGAGACGGAAGCGCCCCCGACGAACGCTGGCATATCCGCAAGGACGGCAGCCGCTTCTGGGCCAGCGGCAAGATGATGCCGCTGAGATCGGACGCCGGTGAGGTCGTCGGCTTCGTCAAGATCCTGCGCGACCAGACCGGACAGCGCGAGGCGGGCGCCGTCCTGGAGGCGAGCGAGCTGCGCTACCGCTCCCTCGTCGAGGTCAGCCCGCAGGTGGTCTGGTTCGGCGACGCCGACGGCAACGTCACCTACTGCAACGCCTACTGGTACGACTACACCGGCCGCCCCGCCGGCGAGGTCGGCGAGGCCAGTTGGATGGCGGTCATCCACCCCGACCATCGCGAGGCGACGCGGCGGGCATGGCTGGCGGCTGCGAGATCGGAGGGATCCTACGAGGTCGAGTTCCTCCTCCGGCGGGCCGACGGGGAATACCGCTGGTTCCTATCGCGCGCGCAACCGGTGCGGGACGCGAACGGGACGCTGCGCAGCTGGATCGGCACCTCGCTCGACATCCACGAGCGCAAGGTCGCCGAGGGGCGCTTCCATGCCCTGACCGAGCTCGCCCCGGCCATCATCTGGTTCGGGAATCCCGACGGCAGCCTGAGCTACCTCAACGACCGCTGGTACGCCTACACCGGACAGACCCCGGAGCAGGCTTTGCCGCTGGGCTGGGGCGAGGTGATCCACCCGGACGATATTGAGGGCCTGATCCGCGTCTGGGACGATGCCCGTGCTCGCGAGGTGGTCTACGACACCGAAGCCCGGCTGCGCCGCGCCGACGGCGCCTATCGCTGGTTCCTGATCCGGGCCGAGCCGATGCGGGACGGCAACGGCGCCGTCGTGGGATGGCTCGGCAGCGACAGCGACATCCACGACCGCAAGGAAACCGAGGTGGCGCTGCACAGGGCCAGGGAGCAGTTGGGCCTCGCCGTCGAAGCGACGGGGACGGGCATCTTCGACTACGACCTCGTCGCGGATATCCTGGAATGGGATGGCCGGACGCGAACCCTGTTCGGCCTCCCGCCAGGCGCGCCCGTCAGTTACGACGTCTTCCTGGCCGGCCTGCACCCGGACGACCGCGCCTGGGTCGACGCCGCGGTGCATGCCGCGCTCGACCCGACCGGAAGCGGCGCCTACGACATCGCCTTCAGGACAGTGGGCATCGAGGACGGCGTCGAGCGCTGGGTGGAAGCCAAGGGGCAGGCCATCGTCGCTGGGGGACGGACCGTCCGCTTCATCGGCACGACCCGCGACGTCACCGAGAGCCGCAGGGCCGAGCGGGTCCTGCGAGAGACCGAGGAGCGCTATCGTCTCGCCTCCCGCGCGACCAACGACGCGATCTGGGACTGGGACCTCGCCACCAACCACGTCCTCTGGAACGAGGCGCTCCACGAGGCCCATGGACACGCCCCCGATGTCGTCGAGCCGACCGGCGACTGGTGGATCGACCACATCCATCCTGACGACCGTTCCCGCATCGACGCCTCGATCCACGCGGTCATCGACGGCACCGGATCGGCCTGGAGCGACGAGTACCGCTTCCGGCGCGCGGACGGGTCATTCGCCGAGATCCTCGACCGCGGATACCTCATTCGCGACGCCGACGGCCGTGCCGTCCGCATGATCGGCGCGATGCTCGACATCACCGAGCGCAAGCGGGCCGAGGAGCACCAGCGCCTTCTCACGGGCGAGCTCCAGCACCGGGTCAAGAACACCCTCGCCCTCGTCCAGGCGATGGCCAGCCAGACCTTCCGCAACGCGTCCGACCTGCAGGCCGCCCGGGAGGCGTTCTCCTCGCGCCTGATCTCGCTCGGACGCGCGCACGACATCCTGACCCAGTCGAGCTGGACCCAGGCACCCATCGCCGACGTCGTCGAGGGCGCCCTGGCTGTCCATCGCGGCGGGACCGGCACGCGTATCCGCGCGAGCGGGCCGGACGTGCACCTTTCCGCCAAGCCGGCGCTCGCGCTGGCGTTGGCGCTGCACGAGCTCGCCACCAACGCGACCAAGTACGGGGCGCTCTCGAACGACGTCGGCACCGTCGACCTACGCTGGCACGTCGTGCACGAGAACGATGCGCCGCGCTTCCGCCTGACCTGGTCCGAGCACGGTGGCCCGCCCATCTTGGCACAGCCCTCGCGCCGGGGCTTCGGCTCGCGGCTGATCGAGCGCAGCTTCGCGGCCGAGGTCGGCGGCGAGGTCAGGCTCTCCTACGATCCAACCGGGTTGGTCTACCGCCTGGAGGCATCGCTCGCTGCCATGCAGGAGGCCAACGAGGAGGCGGCGGCCTAGTGGTGATAATCCAACGGATGGAGCCCGGGCCTTAGGTTTGCTTTCGACCCTTTGGAGAAGGTCGGAAGGTCTGCTTCCGGGCCCTCACCGAAACAGCACCATATGACCGGGTTGGGTGGAGAGCAGTCCGGCTGCTTTCGGTGGTGTGCTGTGCTTATGCAGACATAGGCACACACCGGGGTCGGCATGGCGGCCGACAAGGTCGCCGACCTGGTCCAGCTCGACCGACGCACGACCACGAACGGGACCGCTGGCAAGCGAGGCAGCGGCCTCGGCCTCCTGCTCTGCCGAAATCTCGTGGAGCGTCAGGGACGCACTCTAACCGTCGAAGGCGTGCCCAGCCGCGGCACCACGTTCGACTTCATCCTGCCGAGGCCGCGGTGGTCGGGAGGAAGCGCCTCGCACTGCTCGGGACCTGAACCCGCATGGCGTATCACCGGCGCGGGCGCACGTTTGACCGCACCCTCACCCGGACTCGCTCACGCCGACGCTAACGGACATTTCCATCGCTGCAGCGGAGGGTCCGGTGAAGCTTCCACCCGGCGGCATCGCCTCCCTGATGTCGTTCACCGCCACCAAGACCAGGTTGGCGCCCCCCAACGCTGCGGGAGGCGGGGTTGAAGGAGATCCGACCCGCGCCGGGTGATGCCTCGCCACGGATCGGTTTCGCTGGGCTCAGTGGATGTTGCCCGACGCATCATCCCCGCCCTGCCGCCGGGCCAGGTCCCTGCCTACGGCGAACAGCAACGCGTCGACCATCGGCAGGAGATGGTCCGAGGCGCCTCCCAGGGCGAGCGACCTTGCCATGAGGATGTGCTCGGCGAGGGCGTCGAGTGCCGTGACCGGCGCGAACTCACCGGCGGACGGGGTCACCTCGAACCTTTCGAGCTCCGCCTGCGCGATCAGTCTTCGTCCTTGGGGCTTCACGTCGGTGATCTGCCCGAAAAAGCCGAGGAAGCCCCGTCGATTCGGCAACCATGAGGGGGTGGCGGAGTCGCTCACCCACACGTAGGTGCCGTCCTGGCGCCGGAGGCGATATTGCAGGGTGAACTCGCATCGCGCCGCGCAGGCATGCGGGAACGTCTCGACCATCAGGTCACGGTCGTCGGGGTGGATGACGCTCGCCCAGCCCGACCCCAGGCCGGCCGGGGACCGCAGCCCGGTGACGGCGTACCACTCCGGACACATGTAGGTTGTCCGTCCCTCGTCGTCCGTAACCCAGATCATCGTGGCCTCCCTGGCTGGGCCGGCTCAAGGACGTGCGCCCGCACCGAAGATGGCTCCAATCCGGGTTTGCCGTGATGTTGCGGCAAAATCCATCATCCTGCCAGGGGACCAACCAGTCCCCCTTGCATCCGCCATGGCCTATCCAGCCACGACCTGCCGCATCGGATCCGTGTCACCTGCCCACCTGGCCCAGCGCTTCAGCCTTCGGTGGGGTCTTAATGGAAGATCCCGCCGTGCTCCGGAGCTGAGCACAGCGATATTCCCACGTAGTTGCATGGCACGAACGCGGTGAACTCGGGCTAACTGGATCATTCCCTGGGCAACGAACCCTTCGCCGGCATCGACAGCGGCCATTGCGATGGCAGCGAGCTGGGACGCGCATGCGTCGTCGGTCGCGGCCGCATGAGCCAACGTGATCATCAGTTCCAGAACGGCCTCACCCATTGAGGCGAGATAGGCCTCAGCCCGAGCTTGGCCAGCGGCGCTGGCTTGATGCGCCTCAACCTCGCAGCGGGAAGCGCTCCATGAACCGCATGCCGTGCCATAGCTCGACCGCATGACCGGCCACGAACGCCTCGGCCTGACGCAGGGCGTCTTGATCGTCGAAGGCGGGTAGGTTTTCCAGTCTTACCACACGCCCGTCAGCGTTGACCAGGAAGGCATGATAACACGGTGGCACGGGTAGCCTGTCGAGATCGGCAAATCTCATGTGTTTCGAGTTCATCGGCATCATGCCTCTCCGTTCGTGAGAGCACGATGGGTCAGGTCGTCCGCTCGTATCGGAGGTTAGCGAAGATTTAACAATGCTCACCTAAATTTGATAAAATTATACCTATGCCAATTAAAAAGGCGCGCCGGGTCAGGGCGCGCCGAGGTGAGTTGAGAACGGTTCACGGGAAGAACCGAGTTGAGCCCTAGCACAAAGCCCGGGAACCGATTGCTCATTTGATCGACACGACGAGGAATGCGCCCGTCACCACCGGCCCATCCCGGAGCCGGCACCTGTTTGGTGGCGGCCTGCACGTCGGAGAGCAAAGCCAGTGGGCCCTGCATCGAGATGACGTGCGGGGATTGGCGCTCATACGGGCCGTCGACCGAAGGCGTTCTCCGGAACTTGATGGCGAGGCTGAAACTTGCGGCCTCTCGATCCCGTAAGCCTCCTCGAAGACCCCGCCCCAAGCATGTTCGAAGCATAAGCTTCCGAGCGTGCCTTAACTTGTCTAATTGGCAAGCTTGATGTTAAATCATTCGGCTTAGATCGGAACAAGTATGGAATTATTCTGTTTTCACGAAGGTTGAATGAGACATTCACCACTATAGGAGATCCCGCATGAAGAAGTTTACTCTCGCCCTCACCGCCCTGGCCGCCCTCAGCGGCGTGTCCCTGGCAGCCGGTGCCGCAACGGCCGCCCCGATGGCCGTCAACGGCCTGCAGTCCGATACCGGCGTGACCCAGGTCCGCATGATGCACGGCGACCGGATGATGATGAAGAAGCGCATGATGAAGCGCCGGATGATGAAGAAGCGCATGATGATGAAGCGCGGCATGTAATTCGAGGCGTCCTACGCTTCCGGAGGTCCCGATCCAGGGGCCTCCACCCTTTTCGAGGATCGCCCCGAGGAAGACCGTTTGCCCCGCACCTACCTAGCGCGCTCCGCGCCCGACACGGGCGAGGTCGAGACACGACGCTGGATGTTCCGGCACCCGGTCGTCATCCGCGTCGCGCACTGGGTCAACGCGATCTGCCTCCTCGTGCTGCTGATGAGCGGCCTGCAGATCTTCAACGCCCACCCTGCCCTGTACTGGGGCAAGGTCTCCGCCTTCGACACGCCGCTGATGGCGATGTCCTCGACGGAGGACGATCCGCCGAAGGGCGTCGTCACCATCCTTGGGCGGACCTTCGACACCACCGGCTGGCTCGGCTCCTCGGCAGGTGCCGACGGCGAGGCGGCCGACCGCGGCTTCCCGTCCTGGGCGACCCTGCCGAGCGACCAGGACCTCACCGGTGGCCGAAGCTGGCACTTCTTCTTCGCCTGGGCCTTCGTCCTGAACGGCCTCGCCTACCTATTCTACGGGCTGGTCAGCGGACAGCTTAGGTTCCGCGTGATCCCGTCGCGCGACCAGGTCCGACACTTCGGCGCTTCGGTATGGGAGCACCTGACGCTGCGTTTCCCTGAAGGTGACGAGGCCAAGCGCTACAACGTCATCCAGAAGCTCACCTACCTCGTCGTGCTGTTCGTGCTCCTGCCCGCTCAGGTCCTGGCGGGGCTGGCGATGTCGCCGGCCATGGATGCGGCCTTTCCCTTTCTGCTGACGCTGTTCGACGGGCGCCAGTCGGCGCGCACGGTCCACTTCGTCGTGGCGGCCCTGCTCGTCCTGTTCGTAGTCGTGCACGTCGCCGTGGTCGTCCTCTCGGGCTTCCGGAACAACATGCGTGGCATGATCACCGGCTGGTTCGTCATCGAGCGGAAGGTCGAGCCGTTACCGGAGCGGACGTCGACGGAGGCCGCCTCGTGATCCGGCAACCAAGCCGCCGCTCCCTCCTGCTCGGCGCCACCGCCGCCGCCGGTACAGCGATGCTCGGCGGCTGCGACCGCCTCGGCAACGCGGAGTGGTTCAGGCGCACCCTCAAGACCGGCGAGGACGCCAACCTCTTCGTCCAGCGCGTGCTGCTCACCGACCGGACGCTGGCACCTGAGTTCGCAGAGGCCGACATCTCGCCGTGGTTCAAGCCAAACGGTACCGAGGACCCGCCGGACAAGGATTACAAGGCCCTGGTGAAGGGTAAGTTCGCCAAGTACCACCTGGAGGTTGGCGGCCTCGTGGAAGCGCCCTTCAAACTGTCGCTGGCCGAGCTCCGCAAGCTTCCCGCCCGCACCCGGATCACCCGGCACGATTGCGTCGAGGGCTGGAGCGCCATCGGCAAGTGGACCGGGGTGCCGCTCGCCGACCTCCTCTCCCGGGCCAAGCTGAAACCGGAGACGCGCTACGTGGTGTTCCACTGCGCCGACACCATGGACCAGGGCAGTCCGCTGGAAGGCGGCGAGGAAGGCGCGGAGACCGACGAGGCGGCTCC